>JUNU01000108.1 GCA_001067655.1 Neisseria lactamica | reverse complement strand
AAGCCTGCGGCTTGCTTACCCTCTCCCTAGCCCTCTCCCACGGGGAGAGGGAATTGGGCTGTCGAGCCTGAACATTTTCAGGTTTACCTGCCATCTAATTCCCAATCCTGCACTCTTTGATTTTCAGCAACTTGATTCCCTCTCCCCGTGGGAGAGGGTTAGGGAGAGGGTAACGAACCGCAAGGTTCGTCAGATATTCAAATGCCCGTATCATTCATATTATTGATATTATTGATATTATTGTTTGAATTGTATTATTTTCAATAATAATAAATAATCCTAAACCAATATAAATAACAGCCATTATCCAACGACTAAATTTCTCTACAATTTCACCAACACCTGAAATATTAGCCAATCTTTGTGCTGTATATACTAAAACAAAAATCAATATTAAAAATACAAGAAGAGTAACTAATAAGTCGACAAGATCTAAAGTCACAAAGTAAGGAACAAAAAGTCCAATATTATCTGCACCACAACTAGCAACTGTAACCAAAGCAACAATACCGACTAATTTTGACAACCCTTTTTCATCCAATTCTTTTTTAGCTCTTTTTTCGCCCTCACAATCGTCGTAAATAGCAACTTTAATACCTAAGTAAATCGGTATTAAACCTAATAAACCCAACACCCATTTTTCCGGAACATAATTCAAAACAAAAGCTAGAAATAAACTAACTAATATTAAAATTACAGAACCTAAATATTGTCCGATATAAATATCTCGATATTCTTTTCTAGTATTTGCTCTAGCAAAAAATACTAATAGTATTACCAACAAATCTACTGCTGTAGCAATATATAAAACAGCAGCAGTAATCACAGTCGAAAACATAAAGCACCTCATAATGAATCCCCTGCCCCCTTGGCACCACGGCTTTTTCAAAAACCGAATCGCGTTCGGATAACAGATTCGTATCTTTCGCTAAAGAGGCAAGCCTGCGGCTTGCTTACCCTCTCCCTAGCCCTCTCCCACGGGGAGAGGGA
>JUNU01000107.1 GCA_001067655.1 Neisseria lactamica | reverse complement strand
TAGTGGATTAACTTTAAACCAGTACGGCGTTGCCTCGCCTTGTCCTGATTTAAATTTAATCCACTATATTTCAGAGGCTGTCGACATTTCATTTTCAAAGTGTTTTTTTACTTCCAAAACAGAAGCCATTAAATGCCGGTAATGCCTAAGGCGTCCCACACCTTCAACGCATTCGCCGTCGCCTTCACATCATGCACCCGCACGATTTGCGCGCCGCGCGCCACGGAAGCCAGCGCCGCCGCCACGCTGCCGTGTACGCGTTCCGCCGCATTTGCCTCGCCGGTCAGCTCGCCTATCATGCGTTTGCGCGACACGCCGATCAGCAGCGGAAAACCCGTTTCCGCCATCAATTCGGGCAAATGCCGCATCAGCGCGATATTATGTTGCAGGGTTTTACCGAAGCCGAAACCCGGATCAAGCGTGATGCGTTGCGGTGCGATGCCTGCCGCGATACATTCCGCCGAACGCGCTTTCAAATACCGAGAGACTTCACCGACAACATCTTGATATTTCGGATTAATCTGCATGGTTTCGGGCAAACCCTGCATGTGCATCAGGCAAATGCCCGTATCCGCCTGACTCGCCAGCAATTCGACCGCTCCCTCGTCGGTCAACGCCGCTATATCATTAATAATATCGACGCCGCCGAGTGCCAACGCTTTTTCCATAATCACCGTGCGGCGCGTATCCAAACTGATGGGAACACCCCACCCCGCCACTTCCGCCAATACAGGCGCAACCCGCGCCCATTCTTCTTCAGGCGAAACATAATCCGCACCCGGTCGCGTCGATTCGCCGCCGATGTCGAGAATGTCTGCGCCTTCTTTTAAAAGCTGTTCGGCGTGCGCCAAGGCTGTTTGGGCGTTTTGCGAATACACGCCGCCGTCGGAAAACGAATCGGGCGTCAAGTTGACGATACCCATGATTTTTGGCTTGTCCAAACCGATTTCAAACCTGCCTGCCAGCCAGATGCGCGTGGTCATAATGGTGTTCCGTAAAATAATGAAGACGAAATTATAGGTCGTCTGAAAACATCATGCAGCTTTCAGACGACCCTGTTTTACAAATGCTGCCGTTTAATGCCAAAATCAGGTTTACCGCCCCCCATCCGTCTGATAAAGGAAACAACCATGTACCGCCACGTCGAATACTACCCCGGCGACCCGATTTTGAGTTTGGTCGAAACCTTCAAAAACGACCCGCGTCCTGAAAAAGTCAATTTAAGCATAGGCATTTATTTCGACGACGAAGGCAAAATGCCCGTATTGGAATCCGTGAGCCGCGCCGAAACCGCCCGCGCCGCTACGTCTTCGCCGTCGCCCTACCTGCCGATGGAAGGTTTGAACACTTACCGCAGCGCGGTGCAGCATTTATTGTTCGGCAAAGACAACCCTGCGCTCGCGCAAGGACGCATCGTTACCGTACAAACCTTGGGCGGCTCGGGTGCGCTCAAAGTCGGAGCGGATTTCCTGCACCGCTGGTTTCCCGAAGCGCGCGCCTACGTCAGCGATCCGACTTGGGACAACCATCGAGGTATCTTTGAAGGCGCAGGTTTCGAGGTCGGCACTTATCCTTATTACGATCCTGCCACTGTCGGCGTCAAATTCGACGAAATGACCGCGTTTTTCAACACCCTGCCCGAACACAGCGTCTTAATCCTACACCCCTGCTGCCACAACCCGACCGGCGTGGATATGTCGGAACAGCAATGGGACGAAGTGTTGCAAATCATCAAAACGCGCAAACTGATTCCGTTTATGGACATCGCCTACCAAGGCTTCGGCGGCGATTTGGACAGCGATGCCTATGCCATCCGCAAAGCGGTGGAAATGGAATTGCCCTTGTTCGTCAGCAATTCATTCTCGAAAAACCTGTCGCTCTACGGCGAACGGGTCGGCGGTTTGAGCGTGGCTTGTCCGAATAAAGAAGAGGCGGAATTGGTGTTCGGACAGCTCAAATTCACCGTCCGCCGCATCTATTCCAGCCCGCCCGCACACGGAGCCTACATCGCCGCCGATGTGATGAACAACCCCGAACTTTACGCCTTGTGGCAAAATGAAGTCTATGTCATGCGCGACCGCATCCGCGCCATGCGGCAGAAACTTTACGACGTCTTGACCGCGCAAATCCCTGACCGCGATTTCACTTATTTCATCAAACAGCGCGGCATGTTCAGTTACACAGGATTGAGCGTGGAACAAGTCCGCAGGCTGCGCGACGAATTTGCCGTTTACCTGCTGGATTCGGGCAGGATGTGCGTCGCAGGGCTGAACGCATCGAATATCGCCTATGTTGCCGATGCGTTTGCCGAAGTGTTGAAATAAAGCGCAAAAAGTAAAAGGTCGTCTGAAACCTGATGTAGTTTTATTTGAAGTAAGTCAAAAGGCCGCCCGAAAAATTTTCATCTTTCAGACGGCCTCTCTATAATTGGCGCACCCAACAGGGATCGAACCTGTGACCTCCAGCTTCGGAAACTGACACTCTTCCAACTGAGCTATGGGTGCGGGGAAGGCGTAAGATTAACGCAAATCCCGCCTGTTGGCAAAGCCTATTATGCAGGATGGCGCAAACAAGACAAATTTGCAGAAAATTCCCTGCAAATAATCAACAACATAACTAATCCACCCCTGAGCAAACGGCAAAAAACTGCCGCCTTTGCGTATATTTTCCACAAGAGCGATTGGAAAGCCCTTGTGAATTCAGTATAATCCAGCAAAATATTGTTAACTGCGTTTAACACACCAAACTATAACTCAAAGCACAACCTAACCTAACGGCGAGGCCTACCAAATGAAACAACTCCGCGACTCCAAAGCCCAAGGCTCTGCATTGTTTACCCTTGTGAGCGGTATCGTTATTGCCATTGCAGTCATTTACTTCCTCATCAAATTGGCGGGCAGCGGCTCGTATGCAGACGTTGCCCAATCTTCCGAAACTGCTACCCAAACCCGCATCCAGCCCGTAGGACAGCTTACCTTGGGAGACGGCATTCCGGTAGGCGAACGCAAAGGCGATCAGATTTTCAACAAAATCTGTATCCAGTGTCACGGAGCAGACAAATCCGTCCCCAACGCGCCGAAAATCGAAAACAACGGCGAATGGGCTCCCCGTATCGCACAAGGCTTCGATACCCTTTTCCAACACGCTCTGAACGGCTTTAACGCCATGCCTGCAAAAGGCGGCGCAGCCGACTTGACCGACCAAGAACTCAAACGCGTCATCACTTACATGGCGAACAAGAGCGGCGGCACCTTCCCTGATCCGGATGCAGCAGCGCCTGCCGATCAAGCCGCTTCAGGCAATGCAGCCGCCTCCGCACCGGCTGCTGCCGGCTCTGCTCCCGCAGCCGACACACCTAAAGCCGATGACAAAGGCGCAGCCGCTCCTGCAGCCTCCGGCGCAGACGGTAAAAAAGTTTTCGAAGCAACCTGTCAGGCATGTCACGGCGGCGCAGTCCCCGGCATTCCCGGCATAGGTAAAAAAGAAGAATGGGCTTCGCGTATCAAACAAGGTAAAGAAACACTGCACAAACACGCTCTCGAAGGCTTCAACGCCATGCCTGCAAAAGGCGGCAACGCCGGTCTGAGCGACGATGAAGTCAAAGCAGCGGTCGACTACATGGCAAACCAATCAGGCGCTAAATTCTGATTTGTTCAAGAACGCTATTGATATCCCGTCAAAAACGCACCCTTAAACAAGGTGCGTTTTTTTTGCAGCCGTTCGCCATCCTAAAAGATATAGTGGATTAAATTTAAATCAGGACAAGGCGACGAAGCCGCAGACAGTAC
>JUNU01000106.1 GCA_001067655.1 Neisseria lactamica | reverse complement strand
TTTGAGCTAAGGCGAGGCAACGCCGTACTGGTTTAAAGTTAATCCACTATAAAATAACTTGATAAAGATAAACAGGAATAATCTGTTCTAAATCGTCCTAAGACAAAAGGTCGTCTGAAAACCGGTTTTCTAGTTTTCAGACGACCTTTATGCTTTTGAAGCTCAGTTCAACCTATTTCTTCAAAATATATTTGCGTACAGCGGCATTGTGTTCTTCCAGATTATGGCTGAACTGGCTCAAGCCGGTGCCGTCCATTTTGGAGACGAAATAGAGGTATTTTTCATTCGACGGATGCGCGGCGGCATCAAGGGCGGCTTTGCTCGGCAGGGCGATGGGGGTCGGGGTTAAGCCGCTGCGGGTGTAGGTGTTATACGGCGTATCGCGCTGGAGGTCGGCTTTGCGGATTTTGCCTTTGTACGCGCTGCCCATGCCGTAAATCACGGTCGGATCGGTCTGCAGGCGCATGCCGATGTTGAGACGGTTGACGAATACTGAAGCAACATGGGCGCGGTCGTCTTCGTGGGCGGTTTCTTTTTCAATCAGGCTCGCCATAATCAGCATTTCATACGGATTTTTGTAGGGCAATCCGCTTTGGCGATCTTCCCAAGCGTCGTTCAGACGACGTTGCATGGTTTGATAAGCGGTTTGGTAGATTTGCAAATCGCTGCTGCCTGCATCGATTTCGTAGCTGTCGGGGAAGAACTGGCCTTCGGGATTGCTGCTGAGCGCGTCGGGGGCAATCGCCTGCATGAGTTCCGCATCGCTCCAGCCGCGTGTTTTATGTTCGATGTCGGGCGTGTTGTCGATGATTTTACGCATGGTGGCAAAACGCGAACCTTCGACGATTTGAACGGTAACAGCATCGGGTCTGCCGTTGCGGATTTTCTGCAAAATACCCCAGGCGGAAATGTTGGAAGGAAGGCGGTACGAGCCGGCGTTGAGTTTGTTGTGTGCGCCTATCAGGTAGGCGGCTGCGACCAGCACATGGCGGTTGTAAACGACTCCGTCTTCGGCAAGCGTACGGCTGACGGAAGAGATGCCTTGGTTTTTGGCAATTTTGATGCGGTATGCTTTGCCGTTGTCTTTGGGAACAAACAGCAAGGCGGCGAACACGGCGGCAACGGCAACAAAAAATACCGCAAACCATTTCAACATTTTTTTCAGCATGGTAGGATTTTTGATTTGTGAACGTCGGGCGACAGTATAACCGAAATGCGCACCCCATTCCCGCGCACCCGCCCGACGTATGTTTTTTCCGCCTCAGTGGTCGTCTGAAATAAAGGGTCGTCTGAATTATGAATCTTCCGTCCGAATGCCAAGACATTGACTGGCAACAAGGCTGGTGGCAGCCTGCGCGCCGCGCGTTTTCACCAAACTTCGAACCGCGGGCAGAATCAGAAACCGTGTCGCTGGTGGTTTTACACAATATTTCGCTGCCGCCTTTCGAATATGGGACGGGCGCGGTGGAAAAACTGTTTACCAACCGCATCGACCCCGATGAACATCCGTTTTTCAGCGTCATCCACACCTTGCGCGTTTCCAGCCACTTTTTGATTACCCGCGAGGGCGAGGCGGTGCAGTTCGTTTCTTGCGACGATATGGCATACCACGCAGGCGTATCGTCGTTTCGCGGACGCGAAAAGTGCAATGCGTTTTCGGTCGGTATCGAATTGGAAGGCTGCGATTTCGAGCCGTTTACTGAAGCACAATATCAAACGCTGGAAACTCTGTTGAAAGCGTTGGTTGGGCATTATCCCATCACCGCCGTTACCGGCCATCAAGACATTGCGCCCGACCGCAAAACCGATCCCGGCCACTTTTTCGATTGGCAAAGATTGCAGGCGGCAGGTTTTCCAGTTGTCCGTTAATCGCTCAAAAATGCCATATAGCATTTTTCAGACGACCCTGCCCCATTTTGAGCTATCATTCGCGGCATTTGCTGTCAGAAAAGTTTATTTTCGTTATAATCGAGCATCCATACGGGACAATCCGTGTCCGACTCCGACGAACTTACTCGCGGCAATACGATTCCGCATACGCCCAAAGGCAAACCACCCCGGGCAACGAAGACGGAATGCCGCTCTTACAAAAAAGTGATTACCCATGATTTTCATCGTCTTAGGCTTGGCAGTCATCCTTGCCGTCATCGCCTACAATATGTACCAAGAAAACCAATACCGCAAACAGGTGCGCGAGCAGTTCGGCCACTCCGACAAAGACGCGCTCCTGAACAGTAAAACCAGCCATGTGCGCGACGGTAAAGAATCCGGCGGCAAAGGCCTGTTCGTCAAAAAAGCGAACAAAGCCCAAGAAGCCGCGCTGCGCAATCTGCAAGAACAAGACGAAATCTTCGCCGCCAAAGCCAAACTCGCCAAACCTTCCGCCATCAAAACCGATGTCGAGTTGGCGATTGAAGACGACTTTACCGACGAGCCGGTACAGCATACCGTCATCGGGCTGAACAACGAAATCACCACCCAAACCGCCAGCGACGAGCCGGTCAACCTGCCGTCCGCCGCCAACCAACCTTTGGTCAGCTTGGACGAATTGTCTCAAGTCGAATTGCCGTGGTTTGACCCGCGCTTCGACTACCTCGCCTACATCGCCCTCTCTGAAGCGCAAGAGCTGCACGCCCTGCCCCGCCTGTCCAACCGCCACCGTTTCCAAATCATCGGCTGCACCATGGACGACCGCTTCCAAGTTGCCGAACCGATTCCGAGCGTGTATTACCAAGGTTTCGTCGTCGGCCTGCAAGCAGTCAGCCGCAACGGTTTGGCAACCCAAGAAGAATTGCAACAGTTCAACCAACAGGTTGACACCTTCGCCCAACTGATGGGCGGCAAAGTCCTCCACACCGATTTGGCGGCATTTACCGAAGTCGCGCAGGCATTGGATACCTTCTGCGCCCGCGTCGATCAAACCATCGCCATCCACTTGGTTTCACACAGCAACATCAGCGGCGTCGAACTGCGCGCTTCTGTTGAAAACCTCGGTTTCGTGTTGGGCGAAGACGGCGCATTCCACTACACCGGACAAACCGGCAGCCCGATGTTTGCCATCCACAGTCTCACAGGCGACGCGTTTACCAACGCCCTCTTGGACAACCAGTCCTACAAAGGCTTCAGCATGTTGCTCGATATCCCGCACGCACCTGCCGGCGAAAAAACCTTCGACCTCTTCATGGACTTGGCGGTACGCCTCTCCGGTCAGTTGGGCTTGGATTTGGTCAACGACAAAATGGAAGAAGTTTCTACCCAATGGCTCAAAGACATTCGCAATTACGTCTTGGCGCGTCAGGAAGAAATGGTCAAAGTCGGCATCAAACCCGGCAGCAAACAAGCCCTGCGCCTGTTTTCCTAAAATCAAATGTAATCAAAGCGGATATGTCGTTACGGCATATCCGCTTTTTTTCGGGTAAAATTCATCTGTTTTCAACCTATCATTTTTCAGACGACCTTTGTCCGTATCAGACGAAGGTCGTCTGAAAACCCTCCTTCATGAATCAAACCGCACAACACATCCGCCACCTTACCGACCTCCTCAACCGCTACGCCTACGAATACTACACCCTCGACGCGCCCAGCGTGCCCGATGCCGAATACGATAAATTGTTCCGCGAACTCGAAGCGTTGGAACGAAACCATCCCGAACTCAAACTGCCCGACAGCCCGACCCAGCGCGTCGGCGGCGAGCCTTTGGCAGGATTTGCCGAAGTGCGCCACGAAGTGCCGATGCTGTCGCTGACCAACGCCTTCTCCCCGCAAGATGAAAACGGCGTGTTCGATCATGCCGAAATGTACGCTTTCGACCAACGCGTGCGCGACGGCTTGGACGGCGCCAATCCCGAATACGTTATCGAACCCAAATTCGACGGCCTCGCCATCAGCCTGCTCTACCGCGACGGCGTATTGGTGCAGGCAGCGACGCGCGGCGACGGCACGACGGGCGAAGACGTTACCCAAAATGTTAAAACCGTATCTAATATCCCCCTGCGGCTGCACGGCGAAAATACGCCCGAACTCATCGAAGTGCGCGGCGAAGTGCTGATGCTCAAAGCCGATTTCGCCGCCCTCAATAAACGACAAGCCGAAAACGGGCAAAAACCCTTTGCCAACCCGCGCAACGCCGCCGCCGGCAGCCTGCGCCAACTCGATTCGCGCATCACCGCGCAACGCAAACTGCACTTTTTCCCCTACTCCGTCGCCCGTCAGCAAGGCGGTTTCACAGCCGAAGAACACATCCAAGAACTCGCTTATTTCCAAGAGCTCGGCTTCAGCCTGCCCGACGGCAATTTCGACCGTTTTCCGAATATCGACGAAGTATTGGCGTTTTACGAACAAATGCAGCAAAAACGCCCCTCCCTACCCTACGAAATCGACGGCATGGTGGTCAAAGTCAACAGCTTGGCGCAACAACGCGAACTCGGCTTCATCTCCCGCGCGCCGCGCTGGGCGATTGCCCACAAATTCCCCGCCGAAGAAGCACTGACCGTCGTTGAAGCCATAGACGTGCAAATCGGCAGGACGGGCGCGGTAACGCCGGTTGCCCGATTACAGCCCGTCTTCGTCGGCGGCGTAACCGTCACCAACGCCACCCTGCACAATCAGGACGAAGTATCGCGCAAAGACGTGCGCGTCGGTGATACCGTCGTCGTGCGCCGCGCCGGAGACGTGATTCCCGAAGTCGTGCGCGTGATTTTCGAACGCCGCCCGATGCAGGAAACCGCCGTTACCGTTTCAGACGACCTCAAACAGCAACAAGACGACCTGTTTGCCGAAACACCGTCCGCCAACCAAACCCAATCCGTTCCGCTCCACAAGCCCTACCGCCTGCCGACTCACTGCCCCATCTGCCGCAGCGAAATCGAACGCGAAGAAGGCGAAGCCGTCGCCCGATGCAGCGGCGGTATGCTTTGTCAGGCACAACGCGCGCAGGGCTTAATCCACTTCGCCTCACGCAAAGCGATGGACATCGACGGACTCGGTCAAAAACAAATCGAGCAGCTTGTCGCCCAAGACCTCGTCCGCCACTTCGCCGACCTCTACCGCCTCGACATCCCGACCTTGCAAAAAATGAAGGAAACGGCGGATAAAGGGTCGTCTGAAAACGAAAACGGCGACGCAGAAACGGTTTCAGAGTGCGCAGCCTCCCCGTGGGACGACCTGTCTGAACGCAACACCCCAAACAGCAAAAAACAACCGACCAAGTGGGCGGAAAACATCCTTGCGGGCATAGAGGCCAGCAAAACGCCCGAACTCGCCCGCTTCCTGTTCGCGCTCGGCATCCGCCACGTCGGCGAACGCACCGCCAAAACGCTGGCGCAGGCATTCGGATCGCTGGAACACGTCCGCCGCGCACCCGAACCCATCCTCGCCTGCCTGCCCGACATCGGCACCGTCGTCACCCACTCCATCGCCCACTTCTTCGCCCAAGACGCGCAGCAGGCGATGATAGACGAGCTGCTCGCCGCAGGCGTTGCCCCGCAAACCCAAGCCGTTACCATCCCGCCCGCCCGCCACGCCGAGCCGCAACGCTGGATTGCCCGCCTGCCCGGTTTCAAAATCAGCGAAAACAAAGCCCAAGCCTTATGGGAACTCGCCGGCAAAAGCATAGAGGGCCTGCAAACCGACAAAGCCCTCCCCGCCGACTGGCAAACGTGGCGCAGCGAAGCACAAAACGCTGCCCTGCTCGAAAACCTGAAAACCTTCTTTGCCCAAACGTCGTCTGAAAACCAAGAAGCAAGGATTTCAGACGACGTCAACGAAGCCGTAGCAGGCAAAACCTTTGTGTTAACCGGCACGCTGCCTACCCTCAAACGCGACCAGGCCCAAGCCTTGATCGAAGCAGCAGGCGGCAAAGTTTCCGGCAGCGTGTCCAAAAAAACCGACTACGTCGTCGCCGGAGAAGCCGCCGGCAGCAAGCTGGAAAAAGCCAATGCCTTGGGTGTGGCGGTATTGAGCGAAGAAGAACTTTTGGCGATGCTGGGTTAAGCATTTATTAAGAGCATTCAAAGAGATAACCAAGCTGGCTTACACAATCGTCCAAATCCTTGATTCGGTTTTCGACCGATTTTGGCAACTTATCGGAGAATGAACACTCTAAGTTCGTTGAACGCCTTTTAGATGCTGTTATTCGTTTGCCGCCGACAGCGTGGCAACCAAGTCAATCATATGCAACTGAGGTCGTCTGAAACCTCAATTCCACATTTAAATTGAAGGGAACTAAATGAAACCGATCAAAAAAGCCGTTTTCCCCGTAGCCGGTATGGGTACGCGCTTTCTGCCCGCCACCAAAGCCAGCCCGAAAGAAATGCTGCCCATCGTTGATAAACCGTTGATTCAATATGCGGTAGAAGAAGCAGTAGAAGCCGGTTGCACTGAAATGGTGTTCATCACCGGCCGCAACAAACGCAGCATCGAAGACCATTTCGACAAAGCCTACGAGTTGGAAACCGAGCTGGAAATGCGTCAAAAAGACAAACTGCTGGAACACGTCAAAGACATTCTTCCTTCCAACATTACCTGCCTTTACATCCGCCAAGCCGAGGCTTTAGGTTTGGGACACGCCGTATTGTGCGCCCGTGCTGCAGTGGGCGACGAACCCTTCGCCGTCATTCTCGCCGATGACTTGATTGATGCGCCCAAAGGCGCGCTGAAGCAAATGGTCGATATCTACAATCAAAGCGGCAACAGCGTGTTAGGCGTGGAAACCGTCGATCCGTCGCAAACCGGTTCGTACGGCATTGTTGAAGTGGAAAAACTGAAAAGCTTTCAACGAATTACCAATATCGTTGAAAAACCGAAACCCGAAGAAGCGCCGTCCAATCTTGCCGTGGTCGGTCGTTATATTCTGACCCCGCGCATTTTCAGCCTTTTGGAAAACCTGCCACGCGGCGCAGGCAATGAAATCCAACTGACCGACGGCATTGCCCGCCTGTTGGATCACGAGTTCGTCCTCGCCCATGCCTTCGACGGTAAACGCTACGACTGCGGCAGCAAACTGGGTTATCTCGAAGCCACTGTCGCCTACGGCTTGAAACATCCGGAAACCGGCGCGCAGTTCCGCGAACTGCTGAAACAATACATCCCCCAATAAAGCAAATGACAAAAGGTCGTCTGAAAGTTTCAGACGACCTTTTTGTTTGTACGGATACACGGTTTTCTGTGTATAGTGGATTAAATTTAAATCAGGACAAGGCGACGAAGCCGCAGACAGTAC
>JUNU01000105.1 GCA_001067655.1 Neisseria lactamica | reverse complement strand
CAGGGACCTGCGGATTAACAGTCCGTCGCTCTACCGACTGAGCTATCGGGGAATAGGGGTGCATTATATCGTCTGAAAAAAAAGTGTCAATAATATTTTTCAGATGAAGGGTAGTAATGTTACAAATATTTGAATGTTAAAAGTATTTATTTTGTGAATAGTTGTGTCGGAAACCAATAGGCGCAAATGGCAGCAGGTGCGCTTGGTCTGTCAGGATGCTATTTTGTCTAATATTTTGCACTGACAAGCTTGCCGTTGCGGAACTCTTGGTGTTGCATTACTGCGCCGTTATAGGCGTATGTGGTGAGTGAACCGTCGTTTGGTGTAGCGCGGAACTGCATCAGTTGGTTGCGGCTTAAAGTATAGGGGTCTGTCCGCTTTCGGCTGTTGTCGCTGTAAAAATCTTGTACGGTATATTGATTACCGCGTTTGTTTTTTAGTTGGCGGTAGTAGCCGCCTTTGACGGCGCTGTTGCTGGGATTGCCGTGTGTATCGAAATAAGTCACGATTTGTTCGTCAATAATATTGGTGCCGCCTGTGTTGTTTGGGGCGGTTTTATTTTTGTCTAAGGCAATCGGTATGTTGACGGAAGTACCCAGTCCGACATGGCGCCCAACGCCTGTTCCTATGCCTAAACCGATGGACATGCCGGGTGTGCAGGCGGTGCAGGCGCAGAGTGCGGGAGAGAGAAGGATAAGAGAGATTGAGGGTTTCATGGTATTTCCTCGCTATGGGTAGGAACCTGATTGCAGACGGTAACGGAAAGGCGTGGTTTTGCCTCGGATGGGCAATGATGTTATGAAACTAAAGCCGAATGTGGTGACTTTTCTTATTGAATTATATAGTTTTTATTCGGTTGAGGACGTTAGCTTTGATTAAGGTAGGAGAAAGAAGCATTAAGGCTGTATGGATAATAAGGATATCGGCGTATGGCGGTATGAAGTCGGGAAAATCTGCGATATAGCATATATATAGTGTAGAATGCCGTTCAGACGACCCTTTAGACGGATTTTTTGTAAATTAAAGGGGCGTTTTCGGTAAAACCGATCTTGCGATGATGGGGTAACGCTATCAAAGTTTGAGAAGATTTGGGTATTTGGTTGCTATTTGATCAATAACGAATTCTGGAAAAACAATGAAAACCTTGAAATTTACCAAAATGCACGGTTTGGGCAATGATTTTATGGTGGTAAACGGTATCGGGCAGGATTTTGATCCGCTGACTGCGCCGCTTGCTGAATGGTCCGACCGTTTTAGAGGAGTGGGCTTCGATCAGTTGCTACTGGTGGAAAAGCCGTCTTCCGATGCGGTGGATTTCCGTTATCGTATTTTTAATGCGGACGGCAGCGAGGTGGAGCAGTGTGGCAATGGCGCGCGCTGTTTTGCCCGATTTGTGGCCGATAAAGGCTTGACCGATAAAAAGGAAATTTTGGTTGAAACGGCTAAGGGCGTGATTATTCCTAAGTTGTTGGACAATGGTTTGGTGACCGTGAATATGGGCAAACCGCGCTTTACGTCGTCTGAAATTCCGTTTGTGCCGGTTCCTGACGAAGCGGATGACGCTTTGACGCATATGGTGATGGTCGGATTGGAGACGGTACAGGTCAGTTGTGTGAATATGGGCAATCCTCATGCTGTGATTGTGGTTGAGGATGTACAGACTGCACCCGTGGCTCATTGGGGTGAAGCCATTGAGTCGCACGAACAGTTTCCGGAACGTGTCAACGTCGGCTTTATGCAGATTGTCGATAGGGAATCTATCCGCCTGCGCGTATTTGAACGCGGTGTGGGTGAAACTCAGGCTTGCGGTACGGGGGCTTGTGCGGCTGTGGTTGCGGGCGTCCGTTTGGGGCTGTTGGCAGAAGGTGTGCCTGTGAAGGTTTCGCTGCCGGGCGGAGATTTGTTTATTACTTGGTCGCATGGTGAGGACGTTTTGATGACCGGTCCTGTTCAAACGGTATTTGAAGGCGAGTTGCAGTATTCATGATTTGGACGAATTTGGATTTTCTCGCCGTTGTTGCTTATGGGCTGGTGTTTTTTGGATTGATTTTCCGCGCTGAAATGTTCCAGTGGTTTTGGGCTTCGGTCGCTTTGTGGCTGGGTGTGTCGATTTTGGGATCGCAGCTTTTGCCGGGAATGTGGGGGATTACCCATGTCGGTCCGTTGTTTGTCCCACATTTTTATTTGACTTTTGCCAGTGTGTTTTTCTTTGCTTTTCATTGGAAAAAGCAGGCGGATACTGATTTTTGGCAGGCGGATTTGCGGCATCCGTTTTTGAGCGTATTTGCCATCAGCAATGTATTGATGACTTTGGCTTTTGTGTCGATTGCCGCGATATTGTATTTTCTGATGCCGGGTCGTTCTTTGGCTTTTACGTTCCCGGCTTTGTTGAAACTGTACGCGCTCAAGCCTGTTTATTGGTTTGTTTTGCAGTTTGTCATGATGGCGGTTTTTTATCTGCACCGCAGAAGTATTGCCAAGCAGTCGCCGGCGGTGTTCAGTAAAGCGCAACTCAGACTGGGCTGGCTGATGGCTTTGGTCATGCAGACTTTAGTCACGGGGGCGATAGTCGGAGAAATCGGACTTCATTAGGACGCATCAAGCCAAACAACCAAAAGTTATAAATAAAGAAACATTCGATATTGGTTTTTCAGACGACCTGTCTTTAATATACAGGTCATATCACATCAAAATCTGGAGTAGAAAATGAAGATTGCAAACAGCATTACCGAGCTGATCGGCAACACCCCGTTGGTCAAATTAAACCGCCTGACTGAAGGCTTGAAAGCCGAAATCGCTGTCAAACTGGAATTTTTCAATCCCGGCAGCAGCGTGAAAGACCGCATCGCCGAAGCGATGGTTGAAGCCGCCGAAAAAGCGGGCAAAATCGGTAAGGATACCGTAATTGTGGAAGCAACCAGCGGTAATACGGGTATCGGTTTGGCAATGGTGTGCGCGGCGCGCGGCTACAAGCTGGCAATCACGATGCCTGAAAGCATGAGTAAAGAACGCAAAATGCTGTTGCGTGCGTTTGGTGCAGAATTGATTTTGACTCCCGCGTCCGAAGGTATGGCAGGGGCGATTGCAAAAGCACAAGCCTTGGTGGACGAGCATCCCGATACTTATTTCATGCCGCGCCAATTCGATAACGAGGCGAACCCGCAAATCCACCGCGAAACGACCGCCGAAGAAATTTGGCGCGATACCGACGGTAAAGTCGATATTTTTGTGGCGGGTGTCGGTACGGGCGGTACGGTTACCGGCGTGGGCGAAGTGTTGAAAAAATACAAACCCGAAGTCAAAGTCGTTGCCGTCGAGCCTGAAGCTTCTCCGGTTTTGAGCGGTGGCGAAAAAGGTCCGCACCCGATTCAAGGTATTGGCGCCGGCTTTATCCCTACCGTGTTGAATACCAAAGTATATGACAGTGTTTCCCAAGTTCCGAACGAAGCGGCATTTGAAACCGCCCGCGCGATGGCGGAAAAAGAAGGTATTTTGGTCGGCATTTCTTCCGGTGCGGCAGTATGGAGCGCGCTGCAGCTTGCCAAACAGCCTGAAAACGAAGGCAAACTGATTGTCGTGCTGCTGCCTTCTTATGGCGAACGCTATCTTTCTACGCCTCTGTTTGCCGATTTGGCATAATAGGGTTGGGAGAAAATAAGTGATGAAAAAGACCGCTTCGGCGGTCTTTTTTGCGGTCTTGCGGCATGGTGTGGCGCAAAAATGGATTTATAGTGGATTAAATTTAAATCAGGACAAGGCGACGAAGCCGCAGACAGTA
>JUNU01000104.1 GCA_001067655.1 Neisseria lactamica | reverse complement strand
CATGGACAACGGTAAAGAATTTTACCAACACACCAAAATAGCCAAAGCATTGAAAGCGGGGACTTATTTTTGCCGCCCCTACCATTCTTGGGAAAAAGGGCTGAATGAGAACACCAACGGGCTCATCCGCCAATATTTCCCCAAACAAACCGATTTCCGGAACATCAGTGATCGGGAGATACGCAGGGTTCAAGATGAGTTGAACCACCGGCCAAGAAAAACA
>JUNU01000103.1 GCA_001067655.1 Neisseria lactamica | reverse complement strand
CTCATGGCAATCTTTCTTGCAGGAAAGGCCGTATGCTACCGCATACTGGCCTTTCCTGTTATGGAAAGTTGCACTTCAAATGCGAATCCGCCGACCTCCAAACATAATCATTGTCATTCGGGCTGAAAAATATCCAACCCGCCCTTCCCTCGCAAACGGTATCAAAACTATTCCACAAACCGCATGATGCCAAGCAGCCGGCAAACGAAAGGTCGTCTGAAAACGTGAAACAAGATTTTTCAGACGACCTTTTGATTTAGGCTTGTTATGAAAAGCTTTCTGAATGACGGTTGATTTTCTCGTTATAGTGGATTAACTTTAAACCAGTACGGCGTTGCCTTGCCGTACTATCTGTAC
>JUNU01000102.1 GCA_001067655.1 Neisseria lactamica | reverse complement strand
GAGGTCGTCGTAGTAATAGGTCGTGCCGTTGTAGGTTTTCAGGCGGTTGTCGGGTACGGGATTGAGGTCGTCTGAAAGGATATTGTGTGCGGGGTCGAAGGCGAATAGTTCATTGCCGGCTTGGGTAATCCTGCCCAGTTTGTCGTACTCGAAATGCGTCGTTCCCGTCCGCTGGTCGGTGCTGTGGGTCAGGTTGCCGGTGCGGTCGTAGCCGTAG
>JUNU01000101.1 GCA_001067655.1 Neisseria lactamica | reverse complement strand
GTACTGTCTGCGGCTTCGTCGCCTTGTCCTGATTTAAATTTAATCCACTATATGAAAAGGGGTCGTCTGAAAAGCTCAACGGCGCAAAAAGCAATCGGCATTTTATCCTGCTTTGTACGTTTATATCGATTGGGCTGCCGTTTTCAGACGACCCCCTGCTTTTTCCGACTGTAAAATATCAATAACGCCATTTGCCTAATTTGATAAAATTACGGACCGAATTTTTGTTCCTGCCTGTTAAGGATGGTCTGTAAAACAGGTCGTCTGAAACTTTCTCAGCCGCTTTTGACGGCATGAATATGGATTTCGCAGGCGGATATGGACGGCAACTTCAAACCTATAGTGGATTAAATTTAAATCAGGACAAGGCGACGAAGCCGCAGACAG
>JUNU01000100.1 GCA_001067655.1 Neisseria lactamica | reverse complement strand
TGTACTGTCTGCGGCTTCGTCGCCTTGTCCTGATTTAGATTTAATCCACTATATTGCATCAACTCGAAACTGAGCCAAACAAAAAGGTCGTCTGAAAATGTTCAGACGACCTTTTGAGTTCAAACTATGAACGATTAGTGTTGATGCGCGCCACCGTGACCATGGCCGTGACCGTGATCCATGCCGGATTGCGGTGCGGTTTTCACTTCCAGTTGTACGGTTTGAGGTTTGGCATTTTTGAATTTCAGGGTAACAGGTACTTTTTCGCCTTCTTTCAGCGGTTTTTTCAGACCCATGAACATAACGTGGTAGCTGCCCGGTTTCAGCTCGGTTACGCCTTTTGCTTCCAGCGGGATGCCGCCTTTAACTTCGCGCATGCGCATTACGCCGTTGTCGTTGACATGGGTATGCACTTCAACGCGGTCGGCTACCGGGCTGCTGCCGCCGACCAAGAAGTCTTGTTTGGCTTCATCGTTGTGGATCTTCATGAACGCGCCGCCCATTTTCATGCCTTCGACAGTAGAACGCGCCCAACCGTCTTCAACGTGAACACCGGCTGCGGAAGCGGTGGATACCAAACCTGCTGCGATCAGGGTTGCCAATAATTTTTTCATGTATTGCTCCTTTATGATGAAATGGGTGGTTTTGTTGCGGCAAAAGCTTTCCGCGCGACATTGCATGTCGGGAATACTGTTCTCATCCTACATGCAATGGTCGTCTGAATGCTTTGACTCAGATTAAACAAAATGATTCAAATTAATTCATGAGAATTAATACTTAGTAAGTATAAATCATCTCAAAGTAAATTTAAACATACCCGCGCCACAATGCGATCTCCCACACGATACCCAGCATCGTCAAAGCGAGCAATTGCGCGGCGGAGCCGGCATCTTTGGCGCGTTTTGCCAACTCGTGTTTTTCAGTGGACGTGTGATCGACGGCAGCTTCGACGGCGGTGTTGAACAATTCGGTAATCAGCGAAACAAATGACGCGATAATCAGCAGCATTTTGGTCGCGGAGTCGAAATTGAGGATGAAGGTCAAGACAATCAAAATCAGGTTCAGCCACAATACTTGGCGGAACGCGCTTTCATAGCGGTAGGCGGCGGCAAGCCCGTCTTTGGAATAACCGAATGCGTTGATGATGCGTTTGATGCCGCTTTTGCCTTTTTTATCGGCAGCGTAAGAAGATGGTTTCATAAGTAATGTTTGTATCAATATTTATATTTGTAAAAAGAGGCCGTCTGAAAACGAGCGCAGCGAGTTTCGCTAAAACGAGTGAAGCGGGTTTCGCCAAAACGAGCAAAGCAGATTTTGCTAAAACGGATTCGGGTTTCAGACGACCTTTTGGGATTATTGTTTGGACCAAGCTTCGACAGCGTCGGCAAACATCGCGGCGACGTCGAAGTTTTTTTGTTTCATGATTTCTTGGAAACCGGTCGGGCTGGTCACGTTGACTTCGGTCAGGTTGCTGCCGATGACGTCCAAACCTGCCAGCAGGATGCCGCGGTGCTTGAGTTCAGGGGCAAGGGTTTCGGCGATTTCGCGGTCGCGGTCGCTCAATTCCTGCGCCACGCCGCGTCCGCCTGCTGCAAGGTTGCCGCGTGTTTCGCCGTTTTGCGGAATACGCGCCAAAGCATAGGGGACGACTTCGCCGCCGATAATCAGGATGCGTTTGTCGCCGTGGACGATTTCGGGGATGTAGCGTTGCGCCATGATGGTGCGGGAATCAAGCTGCATCAGGGTTTCGAGGATGCTGCCGATATTGGGGTCTTTTTCGGTCAGGCGGAAAATGCCCATGCCGCCCATGCCGTCGAGCGGTTTGATGATGATGTCGCCGTGTTCTTTCAAAAATGCGCGGACATCGGCGGAACGGGTCGTAACCAGCGTAGGCGCGGTAAACTGGCTGAAATTCAAAATCGCCAGTTTTTCATTGAAGTCGCGCATCGCCTGTCCGCTGTTAAAGACTTTCGCACCCTGCTGTTCCGCCAGCGTCAGGAATTGGGTGGCGTAGAGGTATTGCATATCGAACGGCGGGTCGGTGCGCATAATGACGGCATCGAAGTTTTTCAAGGTCGTCTGAACTTTGTCTGCCGCTTTAAACCATTCATGGTCATCGTCGCTTTTTGCACCGAGAAACTCAAACGGCGCAGCCTGAGCCGTCACCAATCCTTGCTGTACGGACAATTCGCCGCTCAAGGTATGGAAAAGCTGCCAGCCGCGTTTTGCCATCTCGCGCATCATGGCGTAGGTGGTGTCTTTATAGGTTTTGAAACTTGCCATCGGATCGGCAATAAACAGGACTTTCATGGAAACTTCCTTATAAACAAACGACGTAATCATACCTTGTATTGAGGTCGTCTGAAAGGGCGCGGGCAGTTTGGCAAAGAGGTCGTCTGAAAAACGGTTTGTGAATTGGGTTACACACAAACTCCCTTTTCAGACGACCTCTCTCTATTTTGCGTTTAAGCGGCGGCAAGGCTGATTAACTCTGCCGCGTGGCTGCGGGTCGTGTCGGTAATGATTTCGCCGCCAAGCATACGGGCGATTTCTTCGATGCGCTGCTGGTGATCCAACACGCTGATTTCGCTGACAGTTTGTTCGCCTTCGCTGTGTTTGCGCACCTGCCAATGGTTTTCACCGCAGGAAGCGACTTGCGGCAGGTGTGTCACGGCGAGCACCTGATGTTTTTTACCCAAAGCGCGAAGGGCTTTGCCGACCATTTCAGCCACACCACCGCCGATACCGGTATCGACTTCGTCAAAAATCAGCGTGGGGACTTGCGTGTATTGGCTGGTGACCACCTGCAAGGCAAGGCTGATGCGGGCAAGTTCGCCGCCGGACGCGACTTTGTTCAGCGGACGGGACGGATTGCCTTTGTTGGCGGCAACTTGAAACTGTACCTGCTCCAAACCGTGCGCAGTGGGTGAAGACGGCAGCAGGACGATGTCGAAACGCGCGCCTTTCATGGCGAGATACTGCATATGTCCGGTCGTTTCCTCGCCCAATCTGCCCGCCGCCTGATGGCGCATGGCGGAAAGAACGTGGGCGGCTTCCTGATATTCGGCAAGGTTGCGGGCGACGGTTTGCGTCAACGCTTCCAAATCGGCAGCGGCTTGCAGGCTTTGCAGGCGTTCGTCGATTTCAACCAGCTTTTGCGGCAAGGCTTCAGGCTCGATGCGGTATTTCCGCGCCATCCCCATCAGCTCACCCATGCGCTGTTCCTGCGCCGCCAACTCATTGGGATCGATATCGCTGCGGCCTGCGACGTCGCGCATATTGGCACTGATTTCGCCCAATTCGGCTTCAATGCTCGCCAGCATATTCAGGCTCTCGGCGAAGCGCGGCTCGATGTTTTGCAGATTGGTCAATAATTTTTGGCATTGATAAATTTGACGTTGGATGCCGTTGTCGCCATCAATGTAGTCGCCGACTTCTTCTGCGGATTGCAACAGTTCGGCAGAATGGGCAAGGCTGTCGTGGCTTTGACTGAGGGCTTCCCATTCGCCTTGTTTGACGTCCAACTGGTTCAATTCGTTGAACTGCCATTCCAAACGCTCACGCTCGATAATGATGGTCTCGGCGTGTTCCTGCGCCTCTTGGAGGGCTTTTTTCGCATTGACCCAGTTTTGATAAAGCTGTCTGACGGTTTCCGCCTGCGCTTTGCTGCCCGCAAATGCGTCCAACAATTCGCGCTGGGCGGATTCTTGATTGAGGGAATGGTGGGCGTTTTGCCCGTGGATGTCGATAAGCTGCCCGCCGATGGCTTTAAGCTGCGCCAGCGTGGCTGCCTGATTATTGATGAAGCTGCGGCTTTTTCCTTTGGCGTCGATGATGCGGCGGATGCTGAGTTCTTCCGCGTCTTCGTCTAAAAAACCCTGCTCCTGCAATTGGGCTTTGAGATCGGGCAAAAGGCTGATGTCAAACAATGCCGACAATTGCGCTTCCTTCGCGCCGCTGCGGACTTGGCTGTAATCGGCCTTATCGCCCAACAAAAGCCCGATTGCGTCCAACGTAATCGATTTGCCCGCGCCTGTTTCGCCGGTCAAAACGGTAAAACCGCTTTGGAAATCCAGATTGAGGTTTTCAACAATGACAAAATCACGCAGGGAAAGTGCCAACAGCATGGTAGTATTCCTTAGTAAATCGACCGCACATCGGCGGCTAACTTTAGATATGCTGATTATAACTAAGATTTTTTATAGTTTGAATAAGGTTTTCCTTATTTTATATCTAACAAACTGAATACAATGATATTATTTTTTAAAAAAGGTCGTCTGAAAACCTATAGTGGATTAAATTTAAATCAGGACAAGGCGACGAAGCCGCAGACAG
>JUNU01000099.1 GCA_001067655.1 Neisseria lactamica | reverse complement strand
CAGTACGGCAAGGCGAGGCAACGCCGTACTGGTTTAAAGTTAATCCACTATATTGTTTCGAAAGTTCAACCTATTGCTCAGCAGGAGAATGGTAATTTCCTGACTTTTTTATCTCTTTTTCAAACGGATATAAATCATCATAATTGAAATTTTTCCAATAGTTGCTCCACCTCTTATCAACAATCAAATTATTCTGCGCTAAAAGCTGATCATTTTTCAGAATATCTATCGCTTCTTTATTGCCTTTTTCCGCCGCACGCTCAAGAAAGACAGATGCCATACCGTAGTCTTTCTTTTTCAGAAAAACTTTATATTGTTCAAACTCCTCAACACCGGTATGAAAACCTAATTGTTTACTGCGTTCCAACCATATATTGGCCTTTACTAAATCACGCTCCACTCCAGAAGCATATTGATATGATTCCGAAACCAATTCCATTGCTTTCGGATCCTTTTTCAAGACCAATGGATACAATATTGTAAATGCCTTTAAATAATCGCCGCTTTTGCCTGAAGCTATTAAGAATTGATCATAAGGAGTTTTTTCGTTTTTCAACTTCGACCATTCACGGAGTGCACCCAATTCAATTAAAATGATTATTGATGCTATACCTAATAGCTTTAATGTTTTATGCATTGTTGTTTCACCATTCTTGTTGTGACAAACCTACTAATCTTAAAATACCACCCAATATAATGATGAGATTTTCCTCTTAAAATTTCGATTGAATCAGAAGATTATCTGAAATGGAAGTGAATATCACAGATACGTTGGATAGTATTCCGCAAAAAACGTATTGATTAAGAAGGAAAACAATAACAACAACGTATACGGTTATCTAAAACAAAGGTCGTCTGAAAAACAATTTTCAGACGACTTTGGATTCGGATTTCAAGTGCAACACTAGTGTATCAGTG
>JUNU01000098.1 GCA_001067655.1 Neisseria lactamica | reverse complement strand
CATACTGACCTTTTTCTGTTATGGAAAGTTGCACTTCAAATGCGAATCCGCCAAGCTCTATTTTTAAGAAGCCAATACGCGTGGGAACAGGATTTCATTTTCCAAATGGATATGGTTGGTCAAATCGTCCACCATTTCGCGTGCCAATGTATACAGGCGCGTCCAGCTTCCGCAAGCGTTTTCGGGAACAGTCAGATTATTGGTCAATTCAAGCAGCTTGGCTACGGCTTGGTCGTGTTCCTCATGCTCGTGCATCATCACATTAATCGGCATTGCCGCTCCGCGACCGACACCTTGTTTGATCATCGGAAACAGCATGCGCTCTTCCTTCATCATGTGCATCAACAGTTCGTTTTGCATATAGGCAAGCAACTCCGGCACTTCAGCCGGAAAACTGTCGGCATGAACTTCCGCGACTTTTTGAGCCAACGGAACCAGCTCTTCAAATTGCCCGCGGTGTACATCATGGTAGCGTTGCAGGATATGGTCGATGGTTGCACCAAACGGCGCGGTTTCCCATACGGTAAAATCAGTCATGGCAGTATCCTTGGATTTATGTCAGGCCGGCGTATTCAGACGACCTTTTTAAAGATAGATTTTTTATGAATGTATATAACGGAGTGAAGGATACACCTGCAAAACTGATTTGTATAGATGGAAACAAAACGTATAACAAATTGAGAATAAAAGTAATTTCTTTTTTGAAGAGAGACTGAAGCAGCTTGTCACCTGAATTGAAGGCAAGAAAAAGGCCCGTCTTGATTAAGCAAGACGGGCTGTTTGGAATCTGGCAGAGAGGAAGGGATTCGAACCCTCGATACGCTATTCACGTATACACGCTTTCCAGGCGTGCGACTTAAACCACTCATCCACCTCTCTGTGGAATTAAACATATTCTACTGTCTGGTATTGTATCTTAATCAGACAAATAAATCTATTCAATAAAAAATCCGGAATAAGCCGGATAATTGATTTGGTGCCCAGGAGAAGACTCGAACTTCCACACCCGTGAGGATACTAGCACCTGAAGCTAGCGCGTCTACCAATTCCGCCACCTGGGCAATTAGGATGGAGATAAGCAAAGCGGCAACCAAAAAAGTTTGGTGCCCAGGAGAAGACTCGAACTTCCACGCCCGTGAGGACACTAGCACCTGAAGCTAGCGCGTCTACCAATTCCGCCACCTGGGCTTTGCTTTATTTCCTGTTTTGCGTTACAGTGATTGACTATTTCGCAAATAAGCGGTCATTATATATTTTAGAAAAAGAATGTCAACCAATAAAATGAACAAAAATATTAAATCTTTAAATTTACGAGAAAAAGACCCGTTTTTGAAACGGGAGAAACAACGTTACGAACATCCGCTGCCAAGCAGGGAGTGGATCATTGAATTATTGGAACAAAAAGGCGTGCCGTCGAAAATCGAAGTCCTGGCACGTGAATTGTCGATTACGGAAGAAGAGTACGAATTTTTCGAACGTCGTCTGAAAGCGATGGCGCGGGACGGTCAGGTTTTAATCAACCGTCGCGGCGCGGTTTGCGCGGCGGACAAATTGGATTTGGTCAAATGCCGTGTCGAGGCGCACAAAGACGGCTTCGGCTTCGCCGTACCGCTCACTCCCACCAAAGACGGCGATTTTGTTTTATATGAACGTCAAATGCGCGGCATCATGCACGGCGACATCGTTACCGTCCGCCCTGCCGGCATAGACCGCAGAGGCCGCCGCGAAGGTACGGTTTTGGATATTGTCGAACGCGCGCAAAGCAAAGTGGTCGGCCGTTTCTATATGGATCGAGGCGTGGCGATTTTGGAAGCGGAAGACAAACGCCTGAATCAAAGCATTGTTTTAGAACCTGACAGCGTCGCGCATTTCAAACCTGAATCCGGTCAGGTCATCGTCGGCGAAATCGAGACTTATCCCGAGCAAAACCGCCCTGCCGTGGCGAAAATCATCGAAGTTTTAGGCGATTATGCCGACAGCGGCATGGAAATCGAAATCGCTGTGCGCAAACACCATTTGCCGCACCAATTCAGCGAAGCGTGTACCAAAGCCGCGAAAAAAATCCCCGACCATGTTCGCAAAAGCGATTTGAAAGGCCGCGTCGATTTGCGCGATTTGCCTTTGGTAACCATAGACGGCGAAACGGCGCGCGATTTTGACGATGCTGTGTTTGCCGAAAAAGTCGGACGCAATTACCGTTTGGTCGTAGCGATTGCTGATGTCAGCCATTATGTTCGTCCAGATGACGCTATCGACACGGACGCGCAGGAACGCAGCACCAGCGTTTACTTCCCGCGCCGCGTGATTCCCATGCTGCCGGAAAACCTGTCCAACGGCATCTGCTCGCTCAATCCCGATGTCGAGCGTTTGTGCATGGTGTGCGATATGGTCATCACTTACGCGGGCAATATTAAAGAATACCGCTTCTACCCTGCGGTTATGCGTTCCCATGCCCGCCTAACGTACAACCAAGTCTGGGATTGGATTTCAGACGACCTAGACCACCCGCACAAAGCCCAAATCGACACCCTCTACAAACTCTTCAAAATCCTTCAGAAAAAACGCTTCGAACGCGGCGCGGTGGAGTTTGAAAGCGTCGAAACCCAAATGCTTTTCGACGACAACGGCAAAATCGAAAAAATCGTGCCCGTTGTCCGCAACGACGCCCACAAGCTGATTGAAGAATGTATGTTGGCAGCGAACGTCTGCGCGGCAGAGTTCCTGATGAAGAACAAGCACACCGCCCTCTTCCGCAACCATTTAGGTCCGACACCCGAAAAACTCGCCACCCTGCGCGAGCAGCTCGGCTTATTGGGTTTGCAACTGGGCGGCGGCGACAACCCGACGCCGAAAGACTATGCCGCACTTGCCGAACAATTCAAAGGCAGACCCGATGCCGAATTGCTGCAAGTCATGATGCTGCGCTCCATGCAGCAGGCAGTTTACGAACCGCATTGCGACGGACACTTCGGCCTAGCCTACGAAGCATACGCCCACTTCACCTCCCCCATCCGCCGCTATCCCGACCTGACCGTCCACCGCGCCATCAAAGCCGTGTTGAACCAGCAAACCTACACCCCAAACAAAAGCTGGCAGGCTTTGGGCGTGCATACCTCGTTCTGCGAACGCCGCGCCGACGATGCCAGCCGCGACGTGGAAAACTGGCTGAAAACCTATTACATGCGCGATAAAGTCGGCGAAATATTCGAAGGCAAAATCTCCGGCATGACCAACTTCGGCCTCTTCGTTACGCTGGACGGCATCCACATCGACGGCTTAGTACACATCAGCGATTTGGGCGAAGACTATTTCAACTTCCGCCCCGAGATCATGGCGATAGAAGGCGAACGCAGCGGCATCCGTTTCAACATGGGCGACAAAGTCAGCGTCCGAGTGGCGCGCGCCGATTTAGACACCAGCAAAATCGACCTGACCTTGATCAGCGGCGGCACCAGCGGCAAAAAACGCCGCACTAAAACCACCGCCCCAACCGGCTCGAAAACCAAGCGCAAACTGACGGCGAAAGAAATCGACGACGCGATGAAAACACCTGTAAAACAGGAAAAACCCACCGCCAAACGCCGCAGCAAAGCCCAGCCTGCCAACGCACCGGCAACGTCGTCTGAAAACGGCAAAAAGAAAACCGCCAAAGCCAAACCGGCAGCGGAAAAAGCCAAACGTAAAGACAAAAAACCAAGCAAAAGCGTGAAAATTAAGGTGAAAAATCCGGATACCGCACCAACCAAGCGCAAAGGCAGAAGCAAGGCTAAATAGTTTGTCTTTTGGCTAACTTCAAAAGCTGTTTAATGGACAGGTGAGATAAAAAACGGCGGTTGTTCATCATCTATATAGTATATAGTGGATTAACTTTAAATCAGGACAAGGCGACGAAGCCGCAGACAGTACA
>JUNU01000097.1 GCA_001067655.1 Neisseria lactamica | reverse complement strand
CTAAATGTCTTGGTGGGAATTTAGGGGATTTTGGGGAATTTTGCAAAGGTCTCGTGTTGTTTGTTTGAATACATGAAGAAAGGTCGTCTGAAAACGGGAAATCTGTTTTCAGACGACCTTGGTTACCACCTGTTTAACAAAAACTTATTCTGCCAATTCGGTTTGCTGGTGCGACATGAGTTCTTGTCCGACATCGGTCAGGAGGTTGAGGTAACGCTCGTACTGCTTGAGGATGTCGGCGATGAGTTCGCGGCGGTTCATGTATTGCACGTCGTAGCCGCTGCGGCCGTCGAAGAAGTAGGTGTAGGGCTCGTAGGTTACGTTGTGGCGGATGTGCGGGAGGTGGCCGTCTTTGATAAGCTGTTCGGACACTTCGCGCTTGATGGTTTTAATGCCGTACATGAAGTCGCGCAGGGACTCTTTGTGGATGGTGAATTCGACGGCAGGCTCTTCGCGGTCGAAGTGGGTTTGGATATCGACGCTCAGGCTGTATTTGTCGGACAGCTCCTCGCCCAGTTCGCGCATGGCGGGCAGGGCGGTGGTTTTGAGGAATTTGAGGATGTCTTGTTCCTGTGTTTGGTTCAGCATACGCTCAAGCCTGTCCTGCCAGTTGTCGCCGCTCCAATAGACACTGGAGGGGGTGACGGCGGTCGTGAAGTATTTGTGGTCGGCGTTTAATCCGCGCCATAGGCTGAAACACATGATCAGCATGAGCAGGGCGAAAGGCAGGGCGACGATGAGGGTCATGGTTTGCAGGGTGGGCAGTCCGCCGAAGCGCAAAAGGACGATGGCGGCGGCGGACATCAACAGCCCCCACATCACTGCCTGCCAGCGCGGGGCGGCCACGCTTTTGTCGCGGGAGGCGATGTTGTTGAGGACGTAAATACCGGAGTCGGCGGAGGTGATGAAGAAGAGGGCGATCACCATGAGGCTGACGAGCCCTGTGAGGGTCGGCAGGGGGAGGTATTCGAGGAAGCGGAAGAGGAGTTTTTCGGGCGTGCCGGTCAATTCGCCCAATGCGCCTGCTGCGGTGTGGTCGTTAATCCAGATGGCGGTATCGCCGAAGATGGTAAACCAGATGACGCAGAACAGGGAGGGAACCGCCAAAACGCCGAAAATGAATTCGCGTATGGTGCGTCCGCGCGAGATGCGGGCGATGAAGAGTCCGACGAAAGGCGCCCAAGAACACCACCATGCCCAGTATAAGATGGTCCAGCCGCCGAACCATTCGGTATGGTTTTGTTCGTAGCTGTATGTTTTGAAACTGAGTTGTACGAGGTTGCTCAGGTAAGTGCCGAGGTTGTCGTTGAAGGCGGAGAGCAGGTGGAGGGTCGGGCCGGTAGCGAGGACGAAGACCATCAGTACAAAAGCAAGGGTCAAGTTCATCTCGCTCAACATTTTGACGCCTTTGCCTATGCCGGAGGCGGCGGAGGCGACTGCCAAACCCATGACGGCGAAAATCACGATGGTTTGTACGGAAAAGGTGTTTTCGCTTATCCAGCCGATTTGTGCCAAGCCCGCACCCAACTGCGCCGCACCGAAACCAAGCGTGGTGATGATGCCGAACAGGGTGGCGACCAGCGCGAGTATGTCGATGATGTCGCCTGCCTTACCGTCGATTTTCTCTTTCAACAGCGGATAAAAGCAGGAACGCAGGGAAAGTGGGAGTTTGTAGCGGAAAGCGAAATAGGCGAGCGCCAACGCCATGGCGGCGTAAACCGACCAGGCATGTACGCCCCAGTGGAAGAGGGTGTGGAGCAACGCGTCCTGCTGCCTTGCGCCGCTGCCGCCTTCGGTAATGGGGGACAGATAGTGGGTGAGCGGTTCGGCGACACCGAAAAACATCAACCCGACGCCCATACCCGCCGCGAACAGCATGGCGAGCCAAGACCAAAAGCTAAATTCAGGCTCTTCTTCGTTGCTGCCCAGCTTGATGTTGCCGAGGCTGCTGACCGAAAGTGCGAGCAGGAAGAAGAAGAAGGCTGAAAACGCCAAGATGTAAAACCAACTGAAGTTTTTGAAAATGCCCGTTTTGGCGGCATTGAGGACGGTTTCTGCCTGCTGCGGAATAAAAAGCGCGATGCTGATGACCAGCAGCACGAAGGACAGCGTAACGGAAACGACGAAGGGATTGAACGAAGAGCGGTTGCGTAAGAAATGAAATAAAGACAAACCTTGACCTCCTTTGGGATGGTGAGGCAGGCGGATACGGGCGCAAGGCTGTATATGGTTGATTAACAAAAACTAGGAATAAAACATGGTCTGTCGGACAGGGTCCGAGACTTTCCCGATTTTTGGTAATCCACTATAAAACGCAGACAAAAAACGAATGGCGTTTAAACCGTCCTGCCGGATGAAAAACAAGGGAAAAAGAGAGTAAAAACGCACAGATGAATGAGCCGTAATGAGGGCCGGGTGAGACAAAATGGATGATGATTATTTCTTTGTTTGAAGGAATAATAACAAAATCAGGGGATTGTTTCAAATTGGGAAAGATTTGTGTGTATTGGGACAAGAAAGATGGCGGCGATAAAATGGGCAAAGGGGTCGTCTGAAAGGCATTTCAGACGACCCCTCATCAGTTTTATGAGCTATTGCCGCTATCTACTTTCTTAAACGACAACCAAATGCAGACGCCGACCGATATCAGCCAAGCCGCCAGCAGCCAATACGGATTGAGCAAATGGGCGTAGGGGTTCAAATCGGGATTCTTGATGGGCGGCAGATAAACCATAACGCCGAAGTAGGCAGACGATAGGGTAAGGCAGCTCAAAATGCCTTTTGGGTCTTTACGCAGACGCATCAGCATTGCCGTCAAACCGCTTGCCACCATGGCGGCAAAGCCAAAGAAAGTCATCGGGATAAAGTGTGCGCTCCATGCTTGTGTGTCGGGGAAGGCGGAATCCGGCTGCATCAGGAAGGCGCAAGTCAGGAAAATCGGCGTGCCTGCCAAAGTAAAAGCAAGCGGAATCCACCAACGGTAAGAAAAAACGCCTTTTTTTTCAGTTGCATGTTCAAAAATAACTTGCCCCGCATGAATGCCCGCCTTCACGGTTTTCACGGCAATTTCCCGCTCCCGTTTATACCCGCTTTCACTAGGTAAAAACACCAGCCCAAAGGGAATAACGGCAAACGCATTCAATAGGCTGAATATCGTTAATCCTTCGAAATAAAAATTAAACAGCATCTCTATATCTTTTGACAAAAACAGCGCAAACAATATCGTGCTTATGTAGGAACAGACAAAGCCGATGAGCATGGCGGTCAAGATATGTTTCAAGTTCCTACGCAAACGAAGCTGCGTCATCGTCAGGCCGGTAAATATGCCCCAAACCAGCATATAGCCGAGCATATAGAGCGAATAGGTAATCATTGCAGTCACAGTAGCCAGACTGCCGGCGACCAGTCCGAAAATACCGCCGTAGAGCATAGATGTAAAAAAAGCCGCCACTGCGCCGGAAGCTACGCCAAGCTGAACGGTGAGAAACACGAGTAAAACGCCGTAACACAAGGCGTAAATGGTAAAGAGCAGCGTAAGGTACGGCTTGCGCGGTTTTTTGTCCGTTTGGGCGGGTTTGTCCGACATTATGCTGGTTTCCTTTTGATGATTTATCGGAATCGGGGTGGTTTCAGACGACCTTTGAGGCGCGGATACACCGAACTCAAAATCGTCGTATCGGATTGCGGTTAAGCCGTTATGGAAATTTGGATGATTATAATGGAATAGTTTGAATTGATGACAGCCGTATGCCGATATTGCGTTTCCGCAAAACTGAGAAAGAGCGACAAGATTTGCCATTGCAGTAAAAAAGGTCGTCTGAAAACTGTTTTTCAGACGACCTTTTGTTGTTTTATCCCTCAAGAAAGCGATGGATTACGAACGTACCTGTCCGTCACCCAAGACAATCCATTTCTGCGAAGTCAATCCGTGCAGACCGACGGGGCCGCGGACGTGGATTTTGTCGGTGGAAATGCCGATTTCCGCGCCGAGGCCGTACTCGAAACCATCGGCGAAGCGGGTGGAGGCATTGACCATGACGCTGGCGCTGTCGACCGTGCGCAGGAAGGTACGGGCGTCAGTGTAGGATTCGGTGACGATGCTGTCGGTGTGGTGGCTGCCGTGGGTGTTGATGTGGGCGACGGCTTCTTCGAGGCTGTCGACGATTTTGACGGAGAGGATGGGGGCGAGGTATTCGGTGTCCCAGTCTTCTTCGGAGGCCGTCTGAATGTGTGGCAGGATGGAAAGGGTACGCGGGCAGCCGCGCAGCTCGACGTCGCGGGCGGTGTATTTCTCCGCCAATACGGGCAGGATTTCGGCGGCGCGGCTTTGGTGGACGAGCAGGGTTTCCATGGTGTTGCAGGTGCCGTAGCGCGAGGTTTTGGCATTGAAGGCGATGTTGACGGCTTTTTCGGCGTCGGCGGCACGGTCGATATAGACGTGGCAGATGCCGTCGAGGTGTTTGATGATGGGTACGCGGGCTTCTGCGGCGATGCGGGAAACCAGCGATTTGCCGCCGCGCGGGATGACGACGTCGATAAATTCGGGACTTTGCAGCATGGCGCCGACGCTTTCGCGGTCGGTGTTTTCAATCAGGCTGACGGCTGCTGCGGGCAGGCCGTTCTCAACTAATGCCTGCGTAATCAGTTTGGAGAGCGCCATATTGCTGTTGAAGGCTTCGCTGCCGCCGCGCAGGACGCAGGCGTTGCCGGATTTGAGGCAGAGGGCGGCAGCATCGACGGTTACGTTGGGGCGGGATTCGTAAATGATGCCGACAACGCCCAACGGTACGCGCATTTTGCCGATTTGCAGGCCGTTTTCGCGGGTACGGAATTCGTCCATTTCACCAACGGGGTCGGGCAAGGCGGCAATCTGGCGCAAACCTTCGCACATGGCGTCTATAGTTTTTTCGGTCAGCCGCAGGCGGTCGAGCAGGGCATCGTTCAAACCTTTCTGCGCGGCTTGTTCCATATCTTGGGCGTTGGCGGCGAGGATGGCGGTTTGGTGGTGTTTGATGAGTTCGGCAGTGCGCAGGAGCGCGGCGTTTTTTTGCGCGGTCTCGGCGGCAGCGACAACATAGGAAGCCTGCTTAGCAGCGGACGCGGTGCGGCGGACGTAGTCTTGGATGTTTTGCATGGTGTTTCTGTGGGAAAAGTGGGAATGGGTTGATGATAAGGTCGTCTGAACGGGAATTCAATAGGACGCAGAAAGACAATTCCAGCGATACTGGGAAAAGGACTGAGAAAATCGCAGATAAAAAAAACCATCTATACTAAGGGGAAAAGTATAGATGGCCAAACACATTACGGGGAAAACGTCTTACTCACTTACTCACTTCTCTCGAAGCAAGTGTTACTCAGACACGCGGATTATATAATAGTTCACGAATGATAGCGTTAAGTTTGGTTAATGACATCTTAACACTCATATCATCATGTTTTTAAACAAATAAAAAAATCATAATGGTTAAATTTTTTTTGAAAAAACTTTAAAATTTTCAAACCGTGATGAATTTCCATTCCCCTGAGGCTAAATTTTCTACCGTTCGTCCGTTGAATTCGTCCCGATGGAGGTGTTCGACGCGGTTGCCGGCAGCGGCGACCATGCGTTTGACTTGATGATATTTGCCTTCGGTAATGGTCATCAGCAGGGTGGTCGGGTTTTCCAAAACGGCTTTGGCAGCGCGGACGGTTTCGTTGTCGTCGTGCAGCAGGACGCCGTTTTTCAGCGTTTCACACAGGCTGTCGTCGGCAGGATGCTTCAGGGTAACGCGGTAGATTTTGGGCACTTTGTGTTTCGGCGAGGTAACGCGGTGGTTGAACTGCCCGTCGTTGGTAATCAGCAAAACGCCCGTCGTATCCGCATCTAGCCTGCCGACCGCCTGCATATCGATATTGCGCATATGGTCGGGGAAAAGGCTGAAAACGCTGGGGTATTGCTGCGGTTTGTGCGAGGTTTCGTAATCGGCGGGCTTGTTGAGCAGGATATAAAAATAGGGCATGGGTACGACGACGATGTCTTCGCCGTCTATGCGCAGCGTTTGGACTTCGGCGGGATCGATGTCGGCTTTGGTGTCGTTGCAGACCGTATCGTTGATTTCGACACAGTCGTTTTGAATCAGCCACTGGCATTGTTTGCGGCTGCCTATGCCTTGGGATTGGAGGTATTTGATCAGTTGCATGGGAATGGCGGGAACGGGTTTCAGACGACCTAATTGTATATCAGGACTTTGCTTCCAAACGATAGAGAAATGTGGTTTCCCGATTGCGGGCGAAGGCGAGCGGGTCGGATTCGTCAGCGGCTTTGCGGTGGCGCGGTTTGGTTTTCAGAATATCGGCCACTTCTAAAGAGGTCGTCTGAAAACATTGTTCCAGAAAATCGCGGTCGCGTAAGTGCAGATGTTCCGCCAAGTCGGAAATGATCAACCACGCTTCGCCTTGCGGGTTTAAATGCTGCCGCACGCCGTTTAAGAAGGCGGTCAGCATGGCGTTGTCGGGGTCGTAGAGGGCGGATTCGATGGCGGAAGTCGGTTTGGCGGGCAGCCACGGCGGGTTGCAGACTATCAGGTCGGCGCGTCCTTCGGGAAATAAATCGACAGCTTGGACGGCGACTTGTTTGTCTAGCCCCAAGCGGGCGAGGTTGGCGGTTGCGCAGGCGATGGCTTTGGGGTTGGTGTCGGTGGCGGTGATGTCGGGAATACCGCGTTTGGCGAGGATGGCGGCGATGACGCCGGAGCCTGTACCGATGTCGAACGCCGTCTGAATATTCGGATTTAACGGCGCTTGGGCGATTAAGTCCAAATATTCGCCGCGCAGGGGCGAGAACACGCCGAAGGGAACGTGGATTTTGCCGTCAAGCTGCGGAATGTCTATGCCTTTTTTGTGCCATTCGTGTGCGCCGATAAAACCCAAAAGCTGATTGAGCGGCAGCAAAAACGGCGCGTCGTTCGGCTCGGCGTACACATCGGCAAGGGCAGCGCGGACGTCGGGCGCGCGCGGGTTGCTTAACTGAAAACCCGCGCCGATTTCGACGGCAAGCATATTTAGCACGCGGCTTTGCTGCGCCTGTTTCATACGGTGGGTGTGGAAGGTCGTCTGAATATCGACAGACGCGTTTTTTGTTTTTTTAGACGACCTGCGGACGCGCTTTTTCATCGCTGCCAACACTTGTTTGGCGTTGTGGAAATCGCCCGTCCAAACGGTTGCCGTTTGGGCGTGGGCGTTTTTCAGAATATCGGCGGCATTGCTTTCATGCACATAAACCGCCTGCTTGGGCGGCTTCTGCGTGCTTTCGTTGCGCCATTCGGCAGCGGCGCGGTCGGTGGGGATAATGGGAAACATGGCGGGAAGAAGGAAGGGAAACCGGCGGCAAGTTTACTATAGTGGATTAAAATTGCAATGATACGGCGTTGCCAACGCCCTTATGTACTAC
>JUNU01000096.1 GCA_001067655.1 Neisseria lactamica | reverse complement strand
TTTGAGCTAAGGCGAGGCAACGCCGTACTGGTTTAAAGTTAATCCACTATATATGCGCCGTATGCCCGTTCACACCCAAAGCCAAGCCCAAACGCTGCGCCCTTCGCCTTGCAGCAACACCAGCGTGCGGCAGGCGGAGGCTGTGTTCATACATTCCAGCCCGATGCTGTGTGCGGCAAGTTCGGCGGCGATTTTGGGATGGAGGAACTGCTGCTTCTCCCCTGTCCCGATGATGATGACTTCGGGCAAGCCGTCCGACTCGGAGGTCGTCTGAAACAGGTCGGCGGCAGTCAGTTCGAACGGCGTTTGCACGTTCATTGCTTCGATTTTGCCGTTGCGCCAGATGATGGGCGCAGTGTAGGTTTTGCCGCCCGCCTCGATTGCGCCCGCCCGATAAGCGGTCAGGCTTAGGGTTTCATCGGTTTTGTTTTCTTCAATCAGCATTTTTCTTCCGTTTCTTTCTCGGCTTGATATATCAATTTCAAACAGGCTTCCCGCCCTTTCGCCGCGTTCCGTAAAAAAGGTGCAAAATCAGGCAATTTCAGGTAGGATGGGCGACTTTAGCCTGCGTCTTCCGCCCTTGCAAAATCAGCATTATAGTGGATTAACTTTAAACCAGTACGGCGTTGCCTCGCCTTAGCTCAAAG
>JUNU01000095.1 GCA_001067655.1 Neisseria lactamica | reverse complement strand
GGCTTCTGTGGCACACAGAAGCCTGCTTGTACGAAACGTCTGAAAGTTATTTATAGAGACCTAAAATTTGGGAATCACTCTTTTTCAGACGACCTTTTATTCCCATCAGGGCAATTAACGGCTGCGTTCGATAAAACGGTAATAGGTTTCGCCGTCTTGGACGTAACCCAATTCCACACGGGCAATTTCAGAAATCGCTTCTTGACCGTTCGCCAAATCATCAACTTCCGCAGCAAGGAACTGGTTGCGCAAAGTGAGCGTCTGGTTTTTCTCCTCCTGTACGGAAAGTTGTTCCTGCAATTCTTCCGTATGCCCGATACTGCCTTTTCCAAACCAAAGGCTATATTGGCAGTAAGCAAGCGCAATGGATAAAACAACAGTTACCCACTTCATACATCAATACCTTTTCTTATTTGCCCAGTTGATAGAATGCGGCTTTGCCGGGGTAGTAGGCAGCTTCTGCCAATTCTTCCTCGATGCGCAGCAGTTGGTTGTATTTCGCCATGCGGTCGGAGCGGCTCAATGAACCGGTTTTGATCTGCATGCAGTTGGTCGCAACAGCCAAGTCGGCAATGGTGCTGTCTTCGGTTTCGCCGGAACGATGGCTCATTACGCTGGCGTAACGGCTGCGTTTTGCCAAGTCAACCGCTTGCAAGGTTTCGCTTAAAGTACCGATTTGGTTGACTTTGACCAGCAATGCATTTGCCACGCCTTTTTCGATGCCTTCGGCAAGGATTTTCGGATTGGTTACGAACAAGTCGTCGCCGACCAGTTGTACTTTGCTGCCGAGTTTTTCGGTGAGAAGTTTCCAGCCGTCCCAGTCGTTTTCATCCATACCGTCTTCGATGGAGATAATCGGGAATTCGTTAACCAAGCCTTCAAGGTATTCGGCAAATTCAGCGCTGGTGTAAGAACGGCCTTCGGCTTCCAAGTGGTATTTGCCGTCTTTGTAGAATTCGCTGGATGCGCAGTCCAAAGCAAACAAGACATCATCACCTGCTTTGTAGCCGGCGGCTTCGGTTGCTTCAACCATCAGTTGCAGGGCTTCTTTGTGGCTGTTCAGATTAGGTGCGAAACCGCCTTCATCGCCGACAGTAGTCGGGAAGCCTTTACCGTCGCACAGTTTTTTCAGCGCGTGGAAAATTTCGGCACCGCAGCGCAGGGCTTCACGGAAAGATTTCGCGCCGACAGGCATAATCATAAATTCTTGAATGTTCAAGCTGTTATTGGCATGTTCGCCGCCGTTGATAACGTTCATCATCGGCACCGGCAGAGCCATAGGACCGGCACCGCCCAAATAACGGTAAAGCGGCAGGCCTGAATCTTCGGCAGCCGCGCGGGCAACAGCCATAGAAACTGCCAAAGTAGCATTCGCACCCAAATTGCCTTTGTTTTCAGTGCCGTCCAGCTCGATCATGATTTTGTCGATGTAGGACTGTTCGTTGGCATCGATACCGATCAGGGCTTGGGCAATTTGGTTGTTGACGTGTTCAACTGCTTTCAATACGCCTTTGCCCGAGTAGCGGGATTTGTCGCCGTCGCGAAGTTCCAAAGCCTCTTTTTGACCGGTAGACGCACCGCTCGGTACAGCGGCACGGCCCATTACGCCGGACTCCAGCAATACATCGCATTCTACGGTGGGGTTGCCGCGTGAATCCAAAATCTCGCGGGCAAAAATATCAACGATTGCGCTCATGAATATTCTCCAAATGAGGATGAAAAAAAGAAAAGTAGCTTTGTTACATTTCAGACGACCTGTGAGTATCGCTGAAAGCACATCAACGGCGATTATACCGATGGTGGTGCCAAAACTGCTATGAAACCGACTGTAAGTTTGTTTCACGTCAACATCGGTTTGCACAGGGAGCAATATATGCTCAAACAGCCCCGTATTCTAACAGTTTTTGAGATTTTAGGGCAGGGTAACTTGCTGTAAAGGCTTGGTTTGGAAAGTTGTCTGAAAAAACGAAATTTGTTTCAATTGTCAGTTTTCTAATTGATGGCATAATAGTTATTTAGGCTGGAATTTAATTGAGCTTTCTGATTTTCAAAAAAAAAAATTGAATTTTTTATTTAAGTTTACATAGAAAGAGATGCTATGATGTCGATGAGTTAAGATTGGCATAAAGGATAAAGAATAAAATAAAAAAATAATAAGCTGGAAAATAGGGGTTTATATAAAATTTATATGGATATCAGTTATGTGGAAGCCAATAGAGATCTTGTTTGATGAGTCTGATGATGAAGGTTTATCTTATATCTATTTTGATTTGGAAAATTTTCATTACTTCACTTTAACCTTCAATCAAAACGAAGACGATAAAATCTATTTTGAGTTTAATGAGCAAACTTTTTCAATTTAGAGTAATATAATTAGTAAGAAGGCTAGGTTGTAAGAAGGATGAAACGGCTATTGCAACAAAAGAATTTATCTAAAATATAAGGTATGAAAATGAATTTAGAAAAATATTATGGAAGAAAAATTAGTATTTCGGATGTTGTTCATTTTGTAGAATTATTCATTAATGAAAATATGGATAGATTTGCAAAGTTTCCATATCTATATATTTCTCCTGATGAAGATAATAATGTTATCCATTTAAATACAGTTTGTTATTTCGGTGGTAGTCCTAAGATAATTAATGGAAAAGAGTTATTACCTGATTTCGTAAGACAAAATGGATTGGAAGTTTTATGTAGTGGGGATGTATTAACGGATGTTTATGATGATCTAGATGAACGCTACCCTAAATTTACAAAAGAGCAATTTGTTGAGGCGTTGAACTATTTTATGGATAATGATGATTACATTGATTTTTGAGAGGAAAACGTAGATGGACGATAGTAATCAACTCGTTCGGCTATTTAGATAAAACCGGCAAAGTGGTTATCCCGTTCAAATTTGGTACTTTCAATGATTTCCAAAATGGTGTGGCACTTGTTAATATGAAGAATATGTTTAAAGACGAAGATTATAGTGAGGATGAATTCTTTTATATTGATAAGCAAGGCAAGCCAGTTGAAGTGGAATAACGATTTGTAATTTTTTTGTAAGTAAGGTCGTCTGAAGAGCTTTTCAGACGACCTTTTTTCACTTTATCTTAGCGGTGATAGTTCGGGGCTTCTTTGGTAATTTGAACATCGTGAACGTGGGATTCGCTCATGCCTGCGGAAGTGATTTCGACAAATTCCGCTTTTTCGTGCATTTCTGCGATATTGGCGCAGCCCAAATAGCCCATGCTGGAACGCAGGCCGCCGGTCAGTTGGTGAATAATGTTCACAATCGGGCCTTTGTAGGGAACGCGGCCTTCGATACCTTCGGGGACGTATTTGTCGGTGCTGTCGGTTTTATCTTGAAAGTAGCGGTCGGCGGAGCCTTGGCTCATTGCTCCCAGAGAACCCATACCGCGGTAGGATTTGTACGAGCGGCCTTGGTAGAGTTCGATTTCGCCCGGTGCTTCTTCCGTACCGGCAAACATACCGCCGAGCATGACGCTGTATGCGCCCGCTGCCAAGGCTTTGGCGATGTCACCGGAGAAGCGGATGCCGCCGTCTGCAATAAGCGGAACGCCTGTGCCTTTGAGGGCTTCGGCAACGTTGTGGATGGCGGTCAGTTGCGGCACGCCTACGCCTGCAACGATACGGGTAGTACAAATCGAACCCGGACCGATACCGACTTTGACGGCATCTGCTCCTGCTGCGACCAAATCCAAAGCGGCTTTGGCGGTTGCGATATTGCCGCCGATGACTTGGATGTGCGGATAGGTTTCTTTCACCCATTTCACGCGCTCGATAACGCCTTGGCTATGGCCGTGTGCAGTATCGACGACGATGACGTCGACTCCCGCTCCGACCAAGGCTTTTACACGCTCTTCGGTGTCTCCGCCGGTACCGACTGCCGCGCCTACGCGCAAACGACCTTCGGAGTCTTTGTTGGCATTTGGAAACTCGGTGGTTTTCAAAATATCTTTTACGGTAATCAAGCCTTTAAGCTCGTCTTTTTCGTTCAAGACCAAAACGCGCTCGACTTTGTGTTCGTGCATCAGTTCTCGCGCTTCGTCGATGCTTGTGCCTTCGGGGACGGTAACCAAGCGTTCGCGCGGGGTCATGATGGCGGAAACGGGCAGGTCGAGGCGGTTTTCAAAACGCAGGTCGCGGTTGGTAACGATACCAACTACTTTGCCGTTTTCTACGACTGGCAGACCGGACATTTTGCGTTTGCGTTGCGCACGCATTTCCAATACTTCGCGGATAAGCGTCGTCGGCGCAACCGTAATAGGGTCTTTCACCACGCCGCTCTCATGGCGTTTCACTTTGGAAACGGCTCGCGCCTGCATTTCGGGCGTCATGTTTTTATGGATAATGCCGATACCGCCTTCTTGCGCCATGGAAATGGCGAGGCGTGCTTCGGTAACGGTGTCCATTGCGGCGGAAAGTAAGGGGAGGTTGAGCGTGATTTCGCGGGTGAGCTTGGTTTGAAGTTTAACGTCTCGTGGCAGCACGGTTGAATGTGCAGGAACCAACAAAACATCGTCGAAAGTATAGGCTTTTTCTACGATACGCATGATGCTCAGTCTTTCAGTTTGTGCAAGATGCACGGCATTATAACACCCGCTAAGATTTGTTGACAGCGGATTGTTTGCAATTTGAGATTATTTTTTTACGACACCATTGCAGCGCATATTTTTGAATTAATATGACATATTTTTGGAAATCAAGTAGAATAGGGTCGTCTGAAAACACGTTTACGATGAAAACAAAATGAAAAAATCATCTTTATCCTTATTTTTGGCTGGTGTTTTGTATGCAGCCGGGGCAATGGCCGGAAATAACGTTTATACATGGAAAAGCGGCAGTGGCAGCACCAGCTACTCCGATACGCCTAATCGTCTGCAGCCGGAACGTTCGAATATTGTGAACATTCGAACCCGTAACGTGACGCCTGCAGTTGCCAAACCGGAAAATGCCCAAGAAGGGACGCTGTCAGAACAGCAGGCTAAGTTGAACGAGAAGATTTTGGCGCAGAATAAGCAGGTTGAGGAGCAGAATAAGAAGGTTGAAGAAGAAAACCGCAAAAATAAAGAAGACAACTGTCGGATTGCCCGCGTAAACCGTCAGTTTGCGGAAAGTGCGCGCACTGCAAATCGTGATGATTTGATTAAACATTATCAAAGCGATATCAATAAATATTGTAATTGAAATTGGATTGAAACAGTAAATAAGGCATACAGTTATAACTATAATCGTATGCCTTATTGTTTTTAGCTTTCTTTGCAAAGTTGCCCGCTGGGCATTGAACAGGGTTCACCCATTGATAATAGTGTATTGGGAAAAATCCAGGGTTCAGTTTTGATTTTGCTGCACAATGTATTCCAAAGCATGTTGCGCGAGCGTATTGCCTTGGGCGGCGGCTTTTTCAAACCAAGATTTTGCCTGGGTAAAGTTTTGGGTTACCCCTTGTCCGTTTTCGTATAAAACGCCTAAGTTGTTTTGGGCGTTGGCATTGCCTTGTTCTGCCGCTTTTTTGTACCAATATTTTGCCTTGGGATAATTTTGGGTAACGCCTTGTCCCTCTGCATACATGATGCCTAAATTATATTGCGCTTTGACATTGCCTTTCTTGGCGGCTTTTTCAAACCATGACTTGGCAAGTTTATAATCTTGGCCTACGCCTTCACCTGAGTAATACATCAAACCCAAGTAAAATTGCGCACTGTCTTCCCCTTGGTCTGCTGCTTTGTGAAACCAAGTTTTTGCCTGTATATAGTCTTGTGGAACGCCTATACCGGCATAGTGAATGATGCCTAAATCAAACGCTGCTTCTGCATTGCCCTGTTCGGCTGCCTTTTCCCACCAAAATTTGGCTTGGCGATAGTCTTGTGCCGTTCCTTGACCTTCGTAATAAATGATTCCAAGATTGAATTGCGCTTCGGCGTTGTCGTTGTGCGCTGCTTTTTCAAACCAGTATTTAGCCTGCTCGTAATCCTGCGTCGTGCCTATGCCTTTTGCGTACATAGTGCCTAAGTCAAGTTGAGAGCGGGTGTCACCCTGTTTCGCCATTTCTTGAATCAATCGGAAGGCTTGGTTTTCACTGTTTTGAGAGATATTGTGACGCGGGGTGTAATGTGGTTTTGCCGCATAAGCCTGCATTCCTGAGATGGAAAGCAGGATGGTTAGGATAAGTGTTTTAGACGTAATGTTCATGACTATAAAATATAATTGGTATTAGGAGAGTCGATTGTCTATATTAACTTGTCTTAAAAATGAAGTAAATCAAATATGGACGATTTGAACAATATAGGGATGAAAGGTCGTCTGAAATTGCCACAATTCCCCAAATCCCGATAAAATCGTCCTTCATAACCATATTTTTAGGACACGCCGTGCAAGGACTTGATTATTGCCGTCAGAAGGCAGAAGAAAGCCGCTCCAGTTTTTTATCGGGCTTCCGTTTCCTGCCGCAGGAAAAGCGGGATGCGATAACGGTTTTGTATGCTTTTTGCCGCGAATTGGACGATGTGGTCGATGACTGTTCCGATCCGAATGTGGCGCAGGCAACGTTGAACTGGTGGCGCGGCGATTTGAACAAGGTATTCGGCGGCGTGATGCCGGAGCATCCGGTCAATCAGGCTTTGCGGCAGATAAAGGAAACCTTCAAGCTGCCGAAATATGAATTGGAAGCCTTAATCGACGGAATGCAGATGGATTTGGTTCAGGTGCGTTACGGCAGTTTTGAAGAGTTGAAACTGTATTGCCACCGCGTCGCAGGCGTAGTCGGCTGCCTGATTGCGCGGATTTTGGGTTTTTCAGACGACCGAACGCTGAAATACGCCGATAAGATGGGACTGGCGTTGCAGCTGACGAACATTATCCGTGATGTCGGCGAGGATGCGAGAAACGGTCGTATTTACCTGCCGATGGAGGAAATGCAGCGGTTTGACGTGCCTGCAAGCGTGATTATGCAGTGTAAGCCGACGGATAATTTTGCCGAACTGATGCGTTTTCAAGTTTCACGCGCCCGCGAGATGTATCGTGAGGCGATGTCGCTGTTGCCTGCTGCCGATAAAAAATCCCAAAAAGTCGGTTTGGTGATGGCGGCGATTTATTACGCGTTGCTGAACGAAATCGACCGCGACGGCGCGCAAAACGTCCTGACTTATAAAATTGCCATTCCTTCACCGCGCAAAAAGCGTATCGCCCTGAAAACCTGGTTATTCGGATTTAAGCCATGAACACCCCGCATCTTCGCCCGAAAATTGCCGTCGTCGGCGCAGGCTGGGCAGGTTTGTCCGCCGCAATATCGTTGGCGCGCCGTGTCGATGTTACTGTGTTTGAAGCCGGTCGGCAGGCGGGCGGACGGGCGCGTACCTTGGCTGGAAACGCTGACGGATTCAGTTTTTTGGACAATGGGCAGCATATCTTGCTCGGCGCTTATCATGGTGTGTTGACGCTGATGGAGCACATCGGTGCCGACCCTGAAGCCGCTTTTTGCCGTTTGCCGCTGCAATGGTATATACATGAAGGTTTGCAGTTTCAAAGTACCAACCTTCCTTCGTCGCTGCATATTTTGACCGGCATATTGCGTGCTAAAAACGTTTCGTTTTCACTGAAAACCAAGCTGTTATCCGATATGTCTGCGTTGCAGCGTTACGCACGCGGCAAGCGCACTGATTTGGCCGTTGCCCAATGGCTGCGGCAGCGCAATGTCCCGCGCAGGCTGGTTGCAGAGTTTTGGCAGCCGCTGGTGTGGGGCGCACTCAATACGCCTTTGGAACATGCAAGTTTGCGGGTGTTGTGCAATGTTTTGTCCGACGGCGTATGGGCGGATAAATTCGGCAGCGACTATCTTTTGCCCAAGCGCGATTTAGGCGCAATCATTGCCGAGCCTGCGTTGGCAAAACTCAAGCAATACGGTGCGGACATCCGTCTTGAAACCCGCGTAGGTCGTCTGAAAAACCTTCCTGACGGACGTGTCGTTGTGAATGACGAGGTTTTTGATGCCGTTATTGTTGCGGTTGCGCCGTATCATGCCGTTCATCTTTTCCCTGAAGATACCCCGAACTATATTCAGACGACCTATCAAAACCTTCGTTATCATTCAATTACCACCGTCTATCTTCGCTATGCCGTTCCCGTCCATCTGCCCGCGCCGCTGACCGGATTTGCTGACGGCACGGCACAATGGCTGGTGTATCGTGGTGCACTCGGTTTGCCGACAAACGAAGTCGCCGCCGTCATCAGCGTTTCCGACCATGTCGGCGCGTTTAAAAGCCAAGAGTGGGCAGAGAAAGTCCATGCCGATGTAAAACGCATTTGCCCTTATTTGGACGAACCCGAAGCCGTCCGCGTCATCACCGAAAAACGCGCGACCACAGCCTGCATGCCTGATTCCGCCACTCCCGATTTTGCTTGGTTGCACCAGCGGCGCATCTATCCGGCAGGCGACTACCTGCACCCGCGCTATCCGGCTACGTTGGAAGCAGCGGTACAGTCGGGTTTGACGTCGGCGGAAATGTGTTTGGCAGAAATCAATCTGAAACAAAGGGATAGAGATGCTCAGTCCTTGCTTTGACTGAGTTATTAAAGCTAAAGCTTGGCGTGAATGTTACGCAAAAAGGTCGTCTGAAAACGTTTGGCAGATTAAATCTGTGTTTTCAGACGACCTTTGTTGATGGTGGTTGCATGATCTAAACATTTGGGTCCGGCTGCGGATGACACATTGTCTTAATCGGCGCATAATCGACGAATTGACTCAATATAGTGGATTAACTTTAAACCAGTACGGCGTTGCCTCGCCTTAGCTCAAAG
>JUNU01000094.1 GCA_001067655.1 Neisseria lactamica | reverse complement strand
TTATCCCCCGCGCTACAAGATTCATATCCCTTTTCTTTTTAAAAGGTCGTCTGAAAACAACAAGCCTGGGTAAAATCGTCGTTTACTCCTACAAAAACCCCTCTTCCTGCAAAAACTTCTCCAACTTCTCCGCAAATGCCTTATACCCCGCCGCGTTGGCGTGTATTTGGTCGGATTTCAACTTTTCATCACTCAAAATCTCAGACCATGCGCCGCCGAACAAGGGAATTTTGTATTGTTCGGCAAGCTCCTGATAAAGCGGATGATCGCTCAAATGACCGAACAATGCGCAGACACTCAGGTGCGGTACGCCCACCAAGACGGCGGGGATGTTTTCCTTCTGCACGCTTTCGATGATTTTGGCGATATTGTTACGGGTTTCGGCTTCGGAAAATTTACGCAAGAAGTCGTTGCCGCCTATGCCGATAATCACAAGCTTGGGTTGGCGTTGCAACAGCGCAGGCAGGCGCGACAGGGCTTGTGCGGAGGTATCGCTGGAAATGCCGCCATTGATGATGTCCCAACCGGTCAGCTTTTGCAGTTGCGCAGGATAGGATTCGTCAGGATTTGCGCCGTAGCCGTAGGTAAGCGAATCGCCCAAAGCCAGTACGGTACTGCCTGCGGCAATTTTTGTCTGCTTCTTGTCGGATTTACTGCCGCAAGCTGCAAGCAGTAGAACGCTTGTGTAAGTAAGGAATGTTCTTCGTGTTAGCATATTTTGTTTCTGACTTCCTAAAGTATCACGGAAGCTGCCGCGTTAATTTTGTACATCTTCATCTTCAAGCCGAAAGCTGATTGGAATGTTAACCTGTGACCAAACAGGTTTTCCGTTTTCTACGCTAGGCAGAAAAATATTTCCCATTACACCTTTCCTTGCCGCATTATCCAACCTGTGGGAACCCGAACGTTTCACCACCTTAACGCTGTCCAATTTACCCTCCGACGAAATTACGGCTCCCAATATAACTGTACCCTCTTCCCCATTTTCCTCCGACAACGGAGGATAGGGTATGGAGGTCATCTGACGGTACATACCGCCTTTATAGTTGTCATTTTCACCATAGAGCAAGTAAATATGTTCCGCATAAGACGGAACGTTTTGACACACACTCTGCACCTCGCCATTTGCATCGGTTTGATTAGAGCAAGTTTTAGCAGGTTCATATCGCTTCGGACGATTCTGCGCCAATGCAGCTTTGCACAATGCGCTTCCTGCCGACTGATCTCGGCACACTGCGCCATCAACCCTGCCTTTTTCATTAATGACGGACAACACCGGCAACACGCCGCCCTTAAGCCCGTCAGGCGTCGGAACAACCGCAACCTGTGGCTTTACCGCCTGCGGACGTTTCAAGATTTCTTCGACAGGCGGCAGTTTTTTGTCCGACATGGTGGAACATGCAGTCAGAAGAGTGGACAGTATCAAAAGTGTTAAAACGGATGGTTTGAATATATTCATTTTTTGTTTTCTTTATGTTTGATGATTTATCTTGCGGAGTGATTAAAAAGATTATGACATAGAAAATATGGAAAAGCTGAATTTCAAAGGACAAAGTTTGCCTCAAGGTCGTCTGAAAACAGTTATAGTGGATTAACTTTAAACCAGTACGGCGTTGCCTCGCCTTAGCTCAAAG
>JUNU01000093.1 GCA_001067655.1 Neisseria lactamica | reverse complement strand
GCCCGACCCTCTGGTTCGTAGCCAGATACTCTATCCAACTGAGCTACGGGTGCACTGAAAGAAAGATTCGAATTATATTTTCCCATGCAGGTCTTGTCAAGGGTTTTCTTGGATAAACGACAGGCAAAGTGTAGAATACTGCCCTGTTGTGTGAATTTTCAGGAATTTAGGATGTTTCATCTTTCTCGCTGGTTGAGATTATCGGAAGCTTTTACTCGATTGAAGCGACCTGTTGTGGTCATTGATTTAGAATCTACCGGCGGCAATCTGTATCAAGACAGAGTGACGGAAATTGCTTTTCTGCGCTTTGAGAACGGTCGGGTAGAACATTACGAACAATTGATCAACCCGGGAAAGCTGATTCCTGAATTTGTTGTCCAACTGACCGGCATTACCAACGAAATGGTCGCGCAGGCTCCTGCTTTTAAACAAATCGCCTCCGACATACTGCCTTTGCTTCGCGGGGCGTTGATCGTGGCACACAACAGCCGTTTCGACTACACCTTCCTGCGTCATGAATTTTGTCGGGCAGGCATTAATTTTGCCGCTCCGGCGTTGTGTACCGTCCAACTGTCCCGCCGCCTGTACCCTCAATTTTATAAACACAATCTTGACAGCATTATCAGCAGGATGGGTATCCAAACGGACGAGCGGCATCGTGCATTGGCAGATGTTTTGGCGCTCGCCGATTATTTGGAACACAGTCTGAAAGAGAAAACCTCGGAAGAATGGGATAATCACTGCCGCGCCCTGATGAATCCGAAAATGCTGCCGACGCAGCTATCCGATTCTTTAGCGGCAAAACTCTATTCATTACCCGATACGGTAGGCGTACTTGTTTGGTTTGATCATTCAGGGAAAGTACAGTCCGTAGAGGCTTATGAAAAAACGTATAGCGAAATCGCCGCCCTACTCCACAGCAAAGAAGGCTTGCCTTATATTCAAAATGCCGCAGATGTGAAATTCATCCCTGCTGTCGGGAGCCTGCATGCCTTGTGGTTGAAAGCTCAGGTTATGCAGGAATACCAAGGAGAATTATCTGCACCATTTCCCCTCAAGCAATTGAATCCCAAAACATTTATGACCGTTAAGTTCGTACCTGACGAACATGGCGTACTGAAAGCACGCATTGTGCCGCTAGACAACGGCAGCAGCACCACCCGCCCTTACGGTTTGTTTATCCACAAAAAAGCAGCAAAACGCGCATTGAACATCTGGGCACAAGAACACAATTTCTGTCCCGATGCCTTAAACATTTTGCCGGTCACTCATGCAAAAGGAGCGTTATACCCCGTACAGGCTGTCGGCAAATGCAATGGAACATGCCACAAAGATGACGGAATCGAGGAACAAAATACCCGAATTCATGCCATGGCATCCAAACTGCCTGTTGCCGACTGGGGGAAAGTGCATGAAGTGGAAATCACGGAAACAGACGAATTATCAGGCCACAGCGTCATCATGCGCTGCGCCGGAGGCGCTTTGGAGCTGCCAAACGGACACTGGTATTTCGACAACCTGCTGCCGTCTATATTGAAAATTAAATTCAAACGAGACAGACAAAACATCCGCGTTATCGCTTGAGTAATTGACGTAAGTGGACAAACAAAGAGGTCGTCTGAAAACCAAGTTGGCGTTTTCAGACGACCTTTTATCATTACTGAGCATTATCCAAATCTACGGTTTATCACAGCTATTCCAAATACAAAACCTCAATCCGTCATAAGATTTATTGAACTATCCTTTTGGATACTCGAGAAGGAATGGGGGCTTTCTCCCCTGTTTTATTTATTTGGGAGAGGTATTTTTTATAAAAGATTTTCGCATTTCGTTTATCTTTTGAATCCCAATACGCATCTGCAAGATTTAGGTATGCAACAGTTCTGTCTGGAAATGCCTCAATAATTTTATGTAATAGATATATTGCAGACTGATGATATTCCTGATTATTAAGATAAAATGCAATATTATTATATGTTGCAATATTTTTCTGATTCATCGGGTATCTGCCAAGATACCAATCCATTCTACTTTTATCTATATCAAAACCCGAGTGGTCTTTGACATACTCTTCTAAATCGTCCAATGTATTTTCAAGTGCATAAAAAGTTCTACATTTCTCACCATACATCTTTAAAACAGTCTGCCTATCATAATCTTTTATAGGTTTATGGATATTTTTTCTGCACTCTAAAGATTTAACATCAAAATTTTCCTTATACAGACTAATGGTTTTTAATTTATCTAAAATCAATAACTTCCCATTCCTTTTTATGTAATATTCTTCATAAAACCTTCCGCCAAAATCATCAACCCTAACGACAATAAAATCACCCTCCTCATAAGACGTAATATTTTCTTTCTTTACATCACTAAAAAAATTATTTATTTCAATCGATTGCCTTTTATCTCCAATTTGTTCGTAATTATTGGCGCTTACTGACACAGGAAATAGCATTATTAATAAATACAAACCGATTTTTTTCATTTTCTTTTTACTCTTTCTAAATCCATAAAATACAGCAATAAAGACAAACAAAGAAGATTGATGATTTTTGCTGCAACTGAACAACCCCGAAGCTCAAGAAAAAGGCGGAACAGACAGATCAAGCTGCTTCAGCAAACCGACGGTTTCGTAAACGGGCAGTCCCATCACGCCGGTAAAGCTGCCCTGCAAATGTTCGACAAACACGCCGCCCAAGCCTTGGATTCCGTAGGCTCCTGCTTTATCCATCGGTTCGCCGCTTTGGATGTAGGCGGAGATTTCGTCAGGGGATAAGGTTTTGAAACGCACATCGCTGGTTTGTAAGACGCTGCGCGCTTTGCCTTGCCAATAAACGCATACGGCGGTCAGCACTTGATGGGTTTGTCCTGACAACTGCTCAAGCATTGCGGCGGCATGCTCTTGGGTTTCGGGTTTGCCAAGGATATGGTTTTGATAGGCAACGGTAGTATCGGCGGTCAGAATGGGAAATTCGGGCGGCATATCATGTTGTGCAAACCATTGGGCGACGGCAGCGGCGTTCTTTTCGTTCGCCATACGCTGAACATAATCGGCGGCATTTTCGTCAGGAAACGGCGTTTCATCGATATCGGCGGGAATGCGTTGAATTTGGTAGCCTAAGTTTTCAAGGATTTCGCGGCGGCGCGGGCTGCCGGAGGCAAGATAAAGTGTCTGCATAATAGGGATAGCGTTCAATGGGATTTAAGGTCTTAACCGATAAGGCGGATAGGCATACGGAAAGGTCGTCTGAAAATTTTCAGACGACCTTTCTAATCGTTAATCGTGTTGATCCAATTGATAAATTTGGGCAACGGCATCAACTAGGTTGCTATTTTCCGAGCCTGCCTTATTGAGGGTTTGAGTGGGCGAGTGGAGGAGTTTGTTGGTCAGTTGGATGGACAGACGCTCCAGCACCTCTTCCGCCGATGCGCCTTTGGCAAGCTGTTTCATCGCGTTTTCCAAAACTTGTCTGCGGGCGCGTTCTCCTTCGTCACGCAGGGCGCGGATAAGGGGGACGCTTTGGCGGCTTTGTTGCAGGCGGACAAACTCGCCAACCTTCTCTTCCACCATGGCTTCGGCTGCGGCAGCCGCTTTTTGTCGGGCTTCCTTGCCGTTTTGAACGATACCCATCATGTCGTCGACGGTGTAGAGATAAGCGTCGTTCAACTCCCCTACTTCGGCTTCGATATCACGCGGAACGGCGAGATCAAGCAGGAACATGGGTATATTGAGACGCAGGCGCAAGGCGCGTTCTATCATGCCTTTGCCGACCAAAGGCAACTGGCTGGCGGTAGAGGAAACGACGACATCGTATTCGTGCAGGATATCGGGCAACTCCGTCAGCAGGCAAGGCTCGGCATTCAGCCCGAGTTTGTCGCACAACTCTTGGGCGCGCGGCAAAGTACGGTTGGCAACGGTAATGAGTTTGGGATTTTTGGCAGCGAAATAGGTGGCGACCAATTCAATCATTTCGCCCGCGCCGATAAATAGAACGTTCAGATCGCCGATATCGGGAAAAATCTGTTCGGCAAGCTTGACGGATGCGGAAGCCATCGAAACGGAATTCTCGCCAACAGCGGTGTCGGTACGCACCTCTTTGGCAACGGCAAACGTTTTTTGAAACAATGCGTTGAGGTTGGTATTGATGCTTTCTTGTTCTTGGGCGACACGCACGGCATCTTTAATCTGTCCCAAAATCTGCGGCTCGCCCAACACCATGGAATCCAATCCGCAGGCAACGCGGAAAGCGTGGCGGATGGTTTCGTTGTTGTCCAAGGTATAAAGATAGGGGCGGATTTCTTCGGCGGGCAGGTTGTGGTATTGCGCCAGCCATTCGATGATTTGCTCGGTTTCGCCGACGCAGTAAAGCTCGGTGCGGTTGCAGGTCGATAGAATTACTGCCTCCTTCGCTGCTTTGCTTCGAGCAAGGTTGCGGACGGCTTCGGGCAGGCTTGCTGCGGTGAATGCCAGCTTCTCGCGTATACTCAAAGGCGCAGTTTGGTGGTTGAGTCCGACGGCGGTAAGTTGCATGGGATAAGGTGGGAGAGATGGTATGTGTCGGCGGGTATTATAGCTTAACTTGACTTTGAAATGAATGTGTTGGCTTCCAAACAAACAGTGCGATTGGCAAAATTTAGATTACCCGGGGTCGTCTGAAAACATCAGATTCATATAACGAAATCATCTTTAAATCGAACAAACCATTCTTTCCCATTTTCAGACGACCTGATTAAAGTAGCTCCAAACTGAGAATAAGGAGCACCCTATGACGACCACCGCCGACCCGCGCGCCAAGCTGCCCGACACCCCTCTTTCCGGCAACGAAGCCCTGAAAGACCGCAGCGACTATCTGCACGGAACCATCAAAGACGATTTGACCGACGACTTTACCGGCGGCTTTACCGCCGACAATTTCCAGCTCATCCGTTTCCACGGCATGTACGAGCAGGACAACCGTGACATCCGCGCCGAGCGTACCGACCAAAAACTCGAACCCTTAAAAAACATGATGTTGCGCTGCCGCTTGCCCGGCGGCATCATCACGCCGGCGCAGTGGCTGGGCATAGACGAATTTGCCGGCGACCACACCATTTACGGCTCCATCCGCCTGACCAACCGCCAAACCTTCCAATACCACGGCATTTTAAAAACCGATTTGAAACTGGCGCACCAGTCCCTACACAAACTCGGCCTCGATTCCATCGCCACCGCCAGCGACGTCAACCGCAACGTACTTTGCACCAGCAATCCCGTTCAAAGCCCATTGCACCAAGAAGCCTACGAATGGGCGAAACACATCAGTATGCACCTTCTGCCGCGCACTATGGCATATGCCGATGTCTGGTTGGACGGCGAAAAAGTGTTCACCACCGAACCGACCGAACCGCGCAACAAAGAAATCGCCGACGACGTCGAACCGATTTTGGGCAAAACCTATCTGCCGCGCAAATTCAAAACCGCCGTCGTCATCCCGCCCGACAACGATGTGGACATCCATTCCAATGATTTAGGCTTCGTCGCCATCGAAGAAAACGGCAAACTTGTCGGCTTCAACGTCCTTGTCGGCGGCGGGCTATCCAGCGAACACGGCAACACCAAAACTTACCCCAACACCTCCTACGAATTCGGCTTCGTCCCCCTCGAATACACCCTCAATGCCGCCGAAGCCGTCGTCAGCACCCAGCGCGACTGGGGCAACCGCAGCGACCGCAAAGCCGCGCGTACCCGCTATACCCTCCAGCGTGTCGGCGTCGAAGTATTCAAAGAAGAAGTCGAAAAGCGCATGGGCATCAAGTTCGAACCCATCCGCCCCTACGCCTTCACCCATCGCGGCGACCACATCGGCTGGGTTAAAGGCCTCGAAGGCAACTGGCACCTGACCCTATTCATCGAAAACGGCCGCCTGCTCGACTACCCCGGCAGACCGTTGAAAACCGGCGTGCGCGAAATCGCCAAAATCCACCCCGGCGACTTCCGTCTGACCGCCAACCAAAACCTCGTCGTTGCCAACGTTCCGCCCGAGCTGAAAGACACCATAGACAAAATCGCCAAAGAACACGGCTTAATCAGCAAATCCATCACCATCCAGCGCGAAAACTCGATGGCGTGCGTCGCCCTGCCGACCTGTCCGCTGGCGATGGCGGAAGCCGAACGCTTCCTGCCGTCGTTCTCCGACAAAATCGACGAAATGTTCGCCAAATACGGCTTGGAAGACGAATACATTGTCCTGCGCGTCACCGGCTGCCCCAACGGCTGCGGCCGCGCCATGCTCGCCGAAATCGGCTTGGTCGGCAAAGCCGTCGGCCGCTACAACCTCTACGCAGGCGGCAACCGCGAAGGTACCCGCATCCCGCGCCTCTTTAAAGAAAACATTACCGAACCCGAAATCCTCGAAATCGTGGACGGCTGGGTCAGCAACTGGGCGCAAAACCGCCTTGACGACGAAGGCTTCGGCGATTTTGCCGTCCGTACCGGCATCGTCAAACCCGTCCTCGACCCGCCGCGCGATTTTTGGGCTTGAAAACCTGTTGGCAGATTATAGTGGATTAACTTTAAACCAGTACGGCGTTGCCTCGCCTTAGCTCAAAG
>JUNU01000002.1 GCA_001067655.1 Neisseria lactamica | reverse complement strand
CTGTACTGTCTGCGGCTTCGTTGCCTTGTCCTGATTTAAATTTAATCCACTATAGATTATTGTTATTTTTTATTAAACCATAGCCATATTAAATCATTAGGTCAAGCCTTCTTTGAGTAATTCCGTTAAGGCTATGAAGTTAAAGCGAATTCATTTTTTAAAAAACGATATTGTCGTTTTAGGAATGGATAATAATTTGCAATAGAAAACTTCCGTTTTTCGCACCTTAAAAATTTAAGGAAAGCCGGCTCATGAAAAAGGTCGTCTGAAAACCTGAATTTGGGTTTTCAGACGACCTTTTTGTTTTTTCTGACAAGGGTTATTTGTGCAGCCCGCATTCCTTGCTGTCCTTGCTTTCCCACCACCAGCGTCCGGCGCGGATGTCTTCGTCTGCTTTGACGGGGCGGGTGCAGGGTTCGCAGCCTATGCTCGGGTAGCCTTGTAAATACAGGGCGTTGAGCGGAACGTCGTAGGTTTGAGCGTATGTCCAGACGTCGTTTTCTTCCCAGTCGAAAATGGGGTTGAACTTGGCGATGTTGCGGCTATGGTCGGTTTCTTCAAAATCCAATTCGCTGCGGGTTGCCGATTGGCTGCGGCGTTGTCCGGTCAGCCAGGCGGGGGCGTTTTTCAGGGCGCGGTTGAGCGGCTCGATTTTGCGGATGTGGCAGCAACGGCGGCGCAGCTCGACGCTATCGTACATGGCGGTTGAGCCGAATTCCTGCTCAAACTGCCGCGCGCTTTCGGGGTCGGGGTGGAAAACTTCCAGCTCGGTTTGGTAGCGGACGTTGACGGCGGTAATCAGGGCGGCGGTTTCGGGATTGAGCTTGCCGGTGTCGAGGGTGATGATACGCAGGGGGAGTTTCAGGCGGCAGATGGCGTCGGTAATCACCATGTCTTCGACGGCAAGGCTGGAGGCGAAGACGGCTTGCGGATAGCGGCGGGCGATGTGTTTGAGGCGGGTTTCGAGCGTGGCGACCAACTCGGGGAGCCGGCGCCGTTCGGCTTCGCCTGTCGTCGGGATGCGCCAAAGCTGGGGACGGAAGAGGGACATGGTTGGCTGTTCCTTGGTTTTTGTTTTCAGACGACCTCTCTTGCAGCAAGAGGGGTCGTCTGAAAGTTTGTTCGGAACATTATTGTCGGGCGGTCTCGCGTGAAGGGGAAAGAATGCTTTTCTATTTCTTTATAACCAAAGCGATTGCTGCTGGTCTTTCGGCACGAGGTGGTTCACGCCTATGCCGATCAGGCGGAAGGCGTCTTCGCGCTGGGGCGGTACGCGCTGTATCAGGGTTTGCGCGGCGCAAAGCAGGGCGTCGATATCGGGCAGGACGGAAGAGTAGGTCAGGGAACGGGTGATGATGCGGAAATCGTGGGTTTTCAGCTTGAGGGTTACGCCTTTGGCTTCGACGTTTTTTCGCTCGATTTGCCGCCACAGGTCTTCGGCAAGGTGGGGCAGGTGTCCGCCTGCCTGTTCGAGCGACAGGTCTTCGGGCAGGGTGATTTCGGTGGAGATTTGGAGGCGTTCGCGTTCGGCTTTGATGGGGCGCTCGTCCGTACCGCGCGCCAAATCATAGAGGCGGTAGCCGTAGCGTCCGAAATGGTTTAAAAGTTCGCCGCGCTCGAAACGGCGCAAATCGCCCGCCGTCTGCATACCCAGCGATTGCATTTTTTTCAGCGTAACCTTGCCCACGCCGGGGATTTTTCCCAAGGGCAGGGTTTCCAAAAATGCCATGACTTTGTGCGGCGGCAGGACGAATTGCCCGTTCGGCTTGCGCCAGTCCGAAGCGATTTTCGCCAGAAATTTATTCGGCGCGATGCCTGCGGAAGCAGTCAGACCGGTTTCCTCAAAAATGGCGGCGCGGATTTCTTTGGCAACTTCGCTGGCGTAGGGGATGTTTTTGAAATTGTGGGTCACATCAAGATAGGCTTCGTCCAGCGACAAGGGTTCGATCAAGTCGGTATAACGCCTGAATACGGCGTGAATCTGCGCGGAAACCTGACGGTACAAATCGAAATGCGGCGGCACATACACCGCTTGCGGACACAGCCTTTTCGCCGTCGCCACCGACATCGCGGAATGCAGCCCGAACTGTCGCGCTTCATACGATGCGGCGCAAATCACCGAACGCGCGCCTTCCCACGCGACAACCACGGGCAGCCCTTTCAAATGCGGCTGCTCGCGCAGTTCTACCGATGCGTAGAACGCGTCCATGTCGATATGGATGATTTTGCGCTGGGACATTGCAGAAAGACGGAAAGGAAAAGAGACAGGTATTTTAGCGGAAAACGACAAACGAAGGTCGTCTGAAACGGCATTTGGCTTTTCAGACGACCTTTTATCAGGGAGCGGAAGCGGGTTTAAAGATTTGCCCAATGGCTTGAATCTACGCCGTTTCATGCGCCCATTGGGGCAGGGTGGTTTTCTGTTTGCAAAAGGCAAACAGCCGCTGCCCATTGCATTTTTCAAACATCAGCTCCACGCCGCTTTGCAGCCGCAAAATCAGGGCGGAAGGCGTATCGATTTTGATGAAGTCGATATGATGTTGCACGAGTTTGGCAATGGCGGAATACAAATCAAGCTTGTCCGCATGCCTGAAAAACCAAGGATTCAGACTCAACCAACGCCCGCCGTTCAACGAGGCACCCGGTTGGAAATCTGCGCGGATTTGAGTCAGGCGGTCGTCTGAAAAATGCAGCTCGATATCGCCATACAGCCAAATATTCCAGCCCTTTTTTACCAAAAGCCCTTTAGGCACGCATTCGGGTGCAGGGAACATCTGCAGAATCATCTCCGCCGTCTGCCCGATTTCCAAATAATCAAATCGGCCTGTGGTCAGAAAGTCGTACATATCGACGGAAATCGGGAAATGGTAGCGCATAGTCGGTTTCAGACGAGGTGTGAAATATGGGCTATCTTAGTTCAAAATAGAAATGCAATCAATTCTTATTTCTATTTATTGACTCGTTAAAAGAAATTTGTCGGCAAGGCTGATAACTCAAGACAATATTAAGATATTGATAATGAGTTTCCCAATGCTGAGAATTGACATATGATTATCCGCGTCTCATCATTATTTCTTCAATTTATCAGCTATGGCATACATTTTTATATTTTTAGTTGGATGCTTCATTTTCATCCTGATTGCCCGCAGAGTACGGCCAGCGCCTGAAATCATTTGGGAAAACGAACCGCTCACCTGCATCAGTCTCGGTAATTTATTGGATAACGAACGGATTTATTTTGGCAAAAACGAAATTTTCATTTGTGAAGGCAGTGAAATCAAAGCACGTCATCCTCTTCAAGATTTGATTTATTTGAGTAGGACGATGATGGCCCTTTTCGGTACTCATGTTTGGCGGCTGGAGTTTAGAGCGGATGGAAGTCAAGTTGCTTATCATTTTTATCCTAAAGCCGACGGATTCGTTATTTTTTATAAACAACTGGTTCAAAATCATCCGCGTACCATTATGGACTGTTGGAGTGAGTGGAGGAGATAGGCAGTTTGGGGCTGCGAATGAATAATTTTAGCCCTAGGTGCGATTATTCGCGTTGAGTACATAAAAGGTCGTCTGAAACCTGTCTCAGACGACCTTTTATTGTAAAAATCTATAAATTTAATAGATAATAACTAATCTCATATTATCAAATTGGAAAAGATAACCCGCTGATTAGCTTGATATTTAACATAGTTAAATTATGTTAACTAACACATACGTTATCCAAACCTGATTTCACAATTGATTTAAATCATAATATCTTGTGTCCAAATCTCTAAAATACCCGAAATCATACTAGATATTGATTTTCGAATAACAAACTACAAGAGTCGAGGAACGCAAAATGCCGAAAATCCCTGAGTTGGTTTGTCCCGCCGGTAATCTGCCTGCTTTGAAGACGGCGGTGGACAATGGCGCGGACACGGTTTATATGGGGCTGAAAGATGCGACGAATGCGCGCAATTTCCCGGGGCTGAATTTCGATATGAAATCGGCGCAGGAAGGGGTGGCTTACGCCCATGCGCGCGGCCGCAATGTGTTAATGGCCATCAATACTTTTGCCCAGGCGGGGCAAATCGAGCGGTGGCATCGGGCTGTCGATACGGCGGTGCAACTGGGGGCGGACGCGATAATCGTCGCCGACCCTGCGATTATGGCTTATGCCGCCGAGCGTCATCCTGATTTGAGGCTGCATATGTCGGTGCAGGGGTCGGCGACCAATTATGAAGCCATCAATATGATGAAGGAGCTGTTCGGTATCCGCCGCGCCGTGCTGCCGCGCGTTTTGACGGTCGATCAGGTCAAACATGTGATTGACAATACGGATGTGGAAATCGAAGTGTTCGGTTTCGGCAGTTTGTGCGTCATGGTGGAAGGGCGCTGCATTTTATCGAGTTATGCGACGGGCGAATCGCCGAATATGCAGGGCGTGTGTTCGCCGGCGAAGGCGGTGCGCTGGGAGCAGTTGCCCGACCGCATGAATGTGCGGCTGAACCAAGTGTTAATCGACCAATACAAACCGAACGAACCGGCAGGCTATCCGACCCTGTGCAAAGGCCGTTTTGAAGTCAATGACGAAACCTATTACGCGCTGGAAGAGCCGACCAGCCTGAATGTTTTGGAAATGTTGCCCGAACTCATCAAAATCGGCGTTTCCGCCATCAAAATAGAAGGCCGCCAGCGCAGCCCGATGTACACGGCGCAGGTAACCAAATCGCTGCGGCAGGCTTTGGACGCGGCCGCTGCCGATCCAGCGCATTTCAAAGTCAATTCGGTGTGGAACAACGCGCTGAGCAAGGTTTCGGAAGGGCATCAGACGACCTTGGGCGCATACAGTCGTCCGTGGAAATAAGGGGGAGGGAAAATGAATCCGATGAAACTATCGTTGGGGCCGGTTTTGTTTTTCTGGCAGAAGGAAGCCCTGCTGGAATTTTACGCCGCTATGCTGGATGCGCCGGTGGATACCATTTATTTGGGCGAAGTGGTGTGTTCGCGCCGCCAGAAAATGCGTTTTGCCGACTGGGTCAGCCTGGCGGAAGATTTGGCGGAAAGCGGCAAGGAAATTATTCTGTCGTCGCAGGTGCTGCTGGAAAGCGAATCCGATTTGAAACGCCTGCGCAAAATCACGGGGCAGGACAAATTCAAAGTCGAAGCCAACGACATGGGCGCAGTCAAATTGGCGCGCGAACACGGCATTCCGTTTGTCGCCGGCGCCAGCCTGAATATTTACAATGAAAGTACATTGGCGCTGTTTCAGAAACTGGGCGCATACCGCTGGATTGCGCCGTCCGAGTTGAGCCGCGACAAAGTTGCCGAAATCATCAAGGCTTCAGACGACATCGAAACGGAATTGTTTGCTTGGGGCAAAATGCCGCTTGCTTATTCGTCGCGCTGCTTTACCGCGCGGCATTACAACCTGAACAAAGACGGCTGCGAATTCCGCTGTTTGGATTACGAGCAAGGCATGGACATGAATACCCGCGAAGGCAAACCGTTTTTAACCATCAACGGCATCCAAACCATGTCTTACGGCTGCCAAAACCTGCTGCCGCACCATGCGGATTTGCAGCAAATCGGCGTGAACATGCTGCGCCTGTCGCCGCAAATGCACGGCATGGCGGAAATCGTCCGTATCCACCGCGATGTATTGGACGGCAAAACCGCCCTGGCGGATGCGCTGCCCGAATTGGAAAGATTGACCACCGGCACGCTGGTGGACGGCTATTGGCACGGTCAGCCCGGTATCGAAGCTGTGAAGGAGGAATATTATGGCGTTGCCTGAAATCGTATTGCCCGCATGGGCGGGAAAAATCGGCGGAAAATTACCGGGCAGGCCACCGCGTTTCGCTTTGGTTTTTGCCCTCAACACCATGCTCAAACGCGGATTGCTGCCCGCCGATATGAGCCTGTTTGACGGCCGAACCTTCGAAATTGACGTATTGGACGCGGGCATCAGGGTGCGTTTCACCGCCAATGCCGAAAAGTTCATCGATGCGGACTTCTTCGGCACGCCCGATTTGCGCCTTGCCGCCAACGGCATCGACTTCATGCGGATGATGATGCGCGAGGAAGATCCGGATACTTTGTTTTTCAACCGCAAACTGCAAATCGAAGGCGATACTGAACTGGGGCTAATTACCAAAAACCTGCTCGACAGCGTGGACTGGCCGTTTGGCGATTGGTTTTTGAAACGGCAGTTGACCGACTGAACACGGATTCGTTCAGAAATATAGCTGAATAATTTTATTTTCAACACGCAACTTACCAGTTGCCGTCATTCCCGCGCAGGCGGGAATCCATTTTTGAAATTCAAAAACTGTTTTTCAAATCAAGGTTTCTCAAGTTTTACGATGGATTCCCGCCTACGCGGGAATGACGGAATTTGATGACATGCTGTATTTAAAGTTAAGTATGTTCGCTATAAGGCAAAGCATTCATCCGTTAATCCTCTGATTTCACAATAAAGAAGGTCGTCTGAAACCTGTTTTCAGTTTTCAGACGACCTTCTTTTATCTGCATCCGGCTTAAACCGTCATTAGTCTTTCAATGCAGCCAATACTTTGCCGGCGATTTCATTCAAGCTCACGGTTTGTGCCTGATTGTCGCGGCGTTCGGCGTATTCGACATTGCCTTCTTTCAAGGCGCGGTCGCCGATGACGATGCGGTGCGGGATGCCCAGAAGCTCGGAGTCGTTCAGCAGTACGCCTGCGCGTTCGTCGCGGTCGTCGAGGAGGATGTCTGCGCCTGCCGCCAGCAATTCGGCGTAGATTTTGTCGGCGGCTTCTCGTACGGCGTCTGATTTTTTGTAGTTCATCGGTACGATAACGACTTCAAACGGCGCCATCGCTTTTGTCCAGATGATGCCTTTTTCGTCGTTGTTCTGCTCGATGGCGGCGGCAACGACGCGGGTGATGCCGATGCCGTAGCAGCCCATTTCCATGATTTGCGATTTGCCGTTGTTGTCGAGGAAGTTCACATTCATGGCTTGGGTGTATTTGTCGCGCAATTGGAAAACGTGTCCGACTTCAATGCCGCGCGCCAGTTTCAGACGACCTTGTCCGTCGGGGCTTTCGTCGCCTTCGACGACGTTGCGCAAATCGACAAACTCAGGCTCGGCGGTGTCGCGGCCGAAGTTGAAGCCGATATAGTGGTAGTCGTCTTCGTTCGCACCGATAACCCAGTCTGCGCCTTTTTCAGTAGCGAAATCGGCATAGACTTTGCCTGTGAAACCGACAGGGCCGAGCGAGCCGCCGTTTGCGCCGAACTGCGCGCGGATGGCGGCAGGGTCTGCCATGGTCAGCGGCGATTTCACGCCTGCGAGTTTTTCGGCTTTGATGTCGTTAAACTCATGGTCGCCGCGCAACAGCAATAAGACGATTTCGCCTTCGTTTTCGCCTTCGACGACAATGGATTTCAGTGTTTTTTCAATCGGAATGCTGAGGAAATCAACCAATGAATCAATGGTTTTAACGTTCGGCGTGTGTACCTTGGTCAGCTCTGCCTGAGCAGCCGCGCGTTCGCCTTTGAGCGGCAAGGTCAGTGCCAGCTCGATATTGGCGGCGTAATCGGAAGTGTCGCTGTATGCAATCACATCTTCGCCGCTTTCCGCCAACACTTGAAACTCGTGCGAACCGGTACCACCGATGCTGCCGGTGTCCGCAGCAACAGGACGGAATTCCAAACCCAGACGGGTGAAGATGCGGCAGTAAGCGTCGTACATGGCATCATAGGTCGTCTGAAGCGAGGCGTAGTCGGCATGGAAGGAATAAGCGTCTTTCATGACGAACTCGCGTGCACGCATCACGCCGAAGCGCGGGCGCACTTCGTCGCGGAATTTGGTTTGGATGTGGTAAAAGTTTTTCGGCAGCTGTTTGTAGCTGTTGATTTCTTTGCGCACGATGTCGGCGATGACTTCCTCGCAGGTCGGGCCCATGCAGAAATCGCGGTCGTGGCGGTCTTTCAGGCGCAGCAGTTCTTTACCGTAAAATTCCCAGCGGCCGGATTCCTGCCACAGCTCGGCAGGCTGCACCACCGGCATCAGCAACTCCACGCTGCCCGCGCGCGCCATTTCTTCACGCACGACGTTTTCGACTTTGCGCAACACGCGCAGCCCCATCGGCATCCAAGTATAAAGGCCGGACGCGTTGGCTTTAATCAGACCGGCGCGAATCATCAGCTTGTGGCTGGCAAGCGCGGCTTCGGCAGGGGCTTCTTTCAGGGTGGAAATGAAAAATTGGCTGGCTTTCATGGTGTGTTTTTCTGTGTAAAAAAGTAAGCGCGTATTGTAACGCGAAAGGCAGGGGGATTGAAGTTTTTCCCTATGCGGGAACAGCCGCCGCCTTTCTTTTTGAGTCAATCCATTTGACATTTATCGGGCGTGTCAATCACTTTTTATAC
>JUNU01000092.1 GCA_001067655.1 Neisseria lactamica | reverse complement strand
TTTTGAAGTTGCCGCCAAATTTGGGACTGCCTGCCAATCTATCCCCTCTCCCCGCGGGAGAGGGTTAGGGAGAGGGCAATAAGCCGCAGGCTTATATTGAGTCGATACGCTTGAAAAATCAAAAGAGACGACATGCCTTCTTTCGTGAAGAAGAGGATAAGGGCACAATAACTTAATCGTTTGGAAGTGGCCGACAAATTTGGGACTGTCTGCCAATCTATTCCCTCTCCCAGCGGGAGAGGGTTAGGGAGAGGGCGATAAGCCGTAGGCTTATATTTAGTCAATACGCCTGCAAAATAAAAGGAGACGAAATGCCTTTTACCGATGAAGAGGCCCAATCCCTGCTTGCCGTCAAAGGCATAGGTAAAACTGTATTGCAGCGTTTGCAGCAAATGGGTTTGGATGATGTTACCACGCTGGCGGCAGCGAATTTGGATGACGTTTTGGAACAAGGCGCAAAATTGACCGGCTCGACTTGTTGGAAAAACAGTCCGCACGCAAAAGCTGCCGTTTCCGCCGCGATAGAGTGGGCAAAACAGCGTTTTCAGACGACCTGAAAGATATGAGGTCGTCTGAAAATGAAAGTAGGCAAACAAAACAATGATTGCGAAATAAGGAAAAAAGCATGATTACCATCACAGAAAACGCAGCCAAACACATCAACAGCTACCTGACCAAGCGCGGCAAAGGCTTGGGCGTGCGCTTGGGTGTGAAAACCAGCGGCTGCTCGGGCATGGCGTATAACCTTGAATTTGTCGATGAAGTGAACGACGACGACCTGATTTTCGAAGAACACGGCGCGCGAGTTTATATCGACCCGAAAAGCTTGGTTTATCTGGACGGCACGCAAGTCGATTACACCAAAGAAGGCTTGCAGGAAGGTTTTAAATTCGAAAATCCGAATGTCAAAGACTCTTGCGGCTGTGGCGAGAGCTTCCACGTTTAAGACAAAAAAGTGGCAGGACAGTATCAAAACCGTCCCGCCATTTTTTCGCTTCCTGCCTGTTGTAGCTGCCTTTGCCTTTTCTTTTCCGTTCCACCTTGTGTCGGAACAAATCAGATTTCACTAAGGCTTTTAAAGCATTGTCGTGTATTTTGCCTTTATTGTGCTGCACTTTACTGCTCATATTCAGTCCTTTGGGTTAAGAGTCGGCGGATTATAAGGCAAAATCAGGTTTCTGCCGAAAATTTCACATTAATTATCCCGCCATGTCTCAATATTTCACACTCTTCCAGCTTGAACCCGCTTTCGATATCGACGCCGAAAACTTAGAACAAACCTACCGCACCTTGGCGGCACGTTTCCATCCCGACAAATTCGCGTCCGCTTCCGCCTTTGAACAAAAGCAGGCAGTGATGATGTCTTCCACCATCAACGATGCCTACCGCACGCTGAAAAATCCCATCGACCGCGCCGCGTACCTGTTGAAAGTTCAGGGCATAGACGCCGACGCGCCGGAGCATACCTCTTTTGCCCCCGAATTTCTCATGCAGCAAATGGAATGGCGCGAAACGCTGATGGATGCGCAGATGGAGCAAAACAACGAAGCCCTGCGCGCTTTGGATCAAGAAATCAGCGGCGAACAAGACAAGCTGTATCAAGATTTGCGGACGGCCTTTGCAGCGAAAGATCACGAAGCCGCCGCCCAATGGGTGCGCCACGGTAGGTTTTTAAACAAACTGCGCAACGAAATCGCCGCTGCGTTGCAAGATTAAATACCCAGATTTTGAGCGTCTGAAAGGTCGTCTGAAAACCGGAATAAGGTTTCAGACGACCTTTTGTCGTATGGCGGCTCTTTTAATGCAGGGCGACAAAGTGGCAAACCGATAGATGTGGTTTTGTATCGTTTGTCGATTTAAAGATTATAGGCTAATGACTTATTCGGATTGCGTTTGCGTTAATTCTTCCGCCGCTTTTTGAACCATGTCCGGTGTGAGTTTGTTCAGGCAGTCGGTGTGTCCCAACGGGCATTCGCGCTTGAAGCAGGGCGAGCATTCGAGGTGCAGGCTGACGATTTTGGCTTTTTGACTCAAGGGTGGTGTGTGGTCGGGGCTGGACGAGCCGTAGGCGGCGACGAGTTTGCGGTCGAGGGCTGCGGCGAGGTGCATCAGGCCGCTGTCGTTGCAGACGACCGTGTCGACACAGGAGAGCAGGTCAATCGCTTCGGAAAGGTTGGTTTTGCCGCAAAGGTTTGTACAGAGGTCGTCTGAAAGGCGGTTGATTTCTTCGGCGATGTCGAAATCTTTTTGCGAGCCGAACAGCCAAACCTGCCAGCCTTCCGCCAGATAGCGGCGGCTGAGTTCGGCGAAATGGCGCGCGGGCCAGCGTTTGGCGGGGCCGTATTCCGCGCCCGGGCAGAAGGCGAGAACGGGTTTGTCTGTATCCAAGCCGTATTTAGCAAGCGCGGCGGCGCGGCTTTCAGGGGAAATGGTGAAACGCGGATTATCGGAATGTCCGTTGAAGTCTGCCTGCGTCGGGTGGGCGAGGGCAGTGTAGCGGTCGACCATCAGGGGCAGGGCGGCTTTGTCGAGTTTGCGGATGTCGTTGAGCAGCAGATAGCGTGATTCGCCGACGTAGCCGGTGCGCTGCTTGATGCCGGTGGCGAAGGCGATGAGGGCGGATTTGAGCGAGCCGGGCAGGACGATGACTTGGTCGTAACCTTGTTTGCCCAGTTCGCGCCCGATGCGCCAGCGTTTTTTTAGCTCCAACGCGCCGTGTCCGAACGGGTTTTCAATAACGCGGCTGATTTCGGGCATGCGCTCGAATACCGCCATCGACCATTTGGGCGCAAATGCGTCTATGGTGCAACCGGGATGGAGTTCGTGCAGGCGGCGGTAAAGCGGCTGGGTCATGACGCAATCGCCGATCCAGCTCGGGGTGATGATGAGGATTTTTTTGGACATGGTGGTAGGGTAGGTTTGTATTGCGCGATATTGTATAGGAAACCAAGGCGTATGGGGTTGGCGAGTGCGGTTTGATGGTGTTGTTGTGCAAAAGACCGAGAGGTCGTCTGAAAAGGCAGGTTGAAATCAGTGGCGTCATGTTGACTGAATAAGGGTTTTGAATAAAAATCGAACCCTTATAGTGGATTAACTTTAAACCAGTACGGCGTTGCCTCGCCTTAGCTCAAAG
>JUNU01000091.1 GCA_001067655.1 Neisseria lactamica | reverse complement strand
ATCGGTTCCGTACTATCTGTACTGTTTGCGGCTTCGTCGCCTTGTCCTGATTTAGTTAATCCACTATATATCGTATGTACTTCAATTGTTTGCGAAAACCGCCCGAAGTTTGGACGCTTCGGGCGGTTTCGTTATGGAGGGATGCGGGAATTAGAATTTCACGCGGACACCGGTGGAAAATTCGTGAGCGTGTACTTTCAAGCCGTCGAATTTGCCCAAGTGGTTGTAGCGGTAGCCGGCGTCCAAAGCGACGTTTTCGGTAATGTCATAACCTACGCCTGCCAATACGCCTACGCCGGTTTTAGTTTTGCGAATGGATTCAGTCTCATGGAAATTCACACTGCGGTAATCGTCGTCATAAGAAAAGCGGTTGATGCCTACGCGTGCGCCGACATAAGGTTTGACCGGGGAATTTAAGTTGAAATCATAAATGGCGGAAACGCCGACGCTTTGGAGTTTGATTTTCGAGTCGAGTGTGTAATTCCGACCCTGTTCATGGTCTTTTAAAGTTTTATAGTGGGTGTAATCGGCAGCGACACGGAAATCACCGAAATCATATCCGGCAGACAGGCGCGGGCTGAAGCCTTTGCTACTGGTCTTGCCACCTTCATCGTTGGTTTTAAGGGTTGAGTGGCCAAGATCGCCTTGAATATAGAAACCATGGCTGTCATCTGCCAGCGCAACGGTTGAGATGGAGAGGGCAATCAGGGCAGTCAGAATTTTTTTCATGTTTGTTTCCTTGTAACGGAATAAGGGGTATTACCGCCGAGTATTTATTCAAGACCGACGGTTATCCCAATTGTATTTTATTATGATAAAACAAACAACATAAAAACTGTCTGTCATGATTTTTGATAGCAGCCTGCGGATGTTACGGTTTGGTGTATCAAGGTCGTCTGAAAAAATCTAATCCTACAAAAAGCATTGCAACAAATCATTTAAAAACAACCGTCCCCGTTCGGTCGGGCGGAACACGGTCGGGTCGGTTTCCAGCAGACCTTTTTGCCTTGCTGTTTCGATTTGCGCCATGATTTTGGCGGCGGGTACGCCTGTGCGTTCCTGCAACATCGCGGCGGGTACGCCGTCGGTCAGGCGCAGGGCGTTCATCATGAATTCGAACGGCAAATCTTCGGCGGCAACGGTTTTGCGTTCGACGGCAACACTTGGCTGACTTTGCATTAAGGCGAGGTAGTCGTTGGGGTGGCGGCGGCGGACGGTGCGCTCAATGCGGTCGGGGTAGGAAATTTTGCCGTGCGCGCCCGCACCTATGCCCAAATAATCACCGAACTGCCAGTAGTTCAAATTGTGGCGGCACTGCATGGCAGGTTTTGCAAAAGCCGATGTTTCGTAGTGGATAAAGCCCGCGCCTTCCAGCGCGCCGTGTACCGCGTCTTCGATGTCGAGGGCGGCTTCGTCTTGCGGCAAACCTTTCGGCGGCGTATGACCGAAAGGCGTGTTCGGCTCCATCGTCAGATGATACGCGCTGATGTGGGTCGCGCCCGTGGCGATGGCGGTTTGCACGTCGTCCAATGCCGTCTGAACGGTTTGGTTCGGCAGGGCATACATCAAGTCGATATTGACTTTATCAAATAATTTCAACGCAGTATCGATGGCGGTTAAGGCTTCTTTACCGTTGTGGACGCGCCCCAGCCGCGCGAGCATATCGTCGTTGAAACTCTGCACGCCAATAGAAAGCCGCGTGATGCCTGCGTCTTTAAACCCTTGAAACTTCTCAATTTCAAATGTACCCGGATTGGCTTCCAACGTAATCTCCGCTTCCGGCTGCAAGCGCAATAGCGAACGCACGCCGCTCAACAAACGGTCAATCGATTCCGCCTGAAACAGGCTGGGCGTACCGCCGCCGAAAAATATCGTTTCCACCGGCCTGCCCCAAATATTGGGCAATTCAAGCTGCAAGTCGGTCAGCAGTGCGTCGATATAGGCGGCTTCTGGCAATCCGTTTTTTAAACTGTGGGAATTGAAGTCGCAATACGGGCATTTTTTGATGCACCACGGGATGTGGATGTAGAGCGACAGGGGCGGCAGGGCGGTGAGTTGTCCTGGGCGTTGGAAAGTGATTTGGGTCATGGTGTGTTTTTTGGGATTGAGGTCGTCTGAAATTTTTTCAGACGACAGTTGCGGTATTATATAGTGGATTAAATTTAAATCAGGACAAGGTGACGAAGCCGCAGACAGTACAG
>JUNU01000090.1 GCA_001067655.1 Neisseria lactamica | reverse complement strand
AAGTTGCACTTCAAATGCGAATCCGCCGTCGTCTGAAAATTTTCAGACGACCTTCTTCAAATCCGCTTCTTTATTTCTTCTTCAAATAAACGCCGCTTTCGATATGGTGCGTAAACGGGAACTGGTCAAATAAGGCGGCGCGTTCGACAGTATGGGTTTGGCAAAGGGTGTCTAGGTTCGCGCGCAGGGTTTCAGGATTGCAGGAAATATAGATAATGTTGTCAAACTGGGAAACCAGTTTCAGCGTTTCATCATCGACGCCGGCGCGGGGCGGATCGACAAAAATGGTGGAAAAACCATAATCTTTCAGCGATATAACCTGCTCTTGCAAGCGGCGGAATTCGCGGCTTTGCGTATAGGCCTCGGTAAATTCTTCGGCAGAAAGGCGGGCGATTTTGATGTTGTCCCGTTGATTCGCTTCAATGTTCCACTGCGCGGCGTAAACCGAAGTTTTGGACACTTCGGTCGCTAACACCTGACGAAAATGCTGCGAAAGCGGCAAGGTGAAATTACCGTTACCGCAGTAAAGTTCTAGCAAATCGCCGCTGAGATTTTGCGCAGCATCACATGCCCAGCCGAGCATTTTTTCGCACACGCGGGCGTTGGGCTGCGTGAAACTGCCTTCGACTTGGCGGTAGCGGAAAGTTTTGCCGTTTACGTTCAGCTCTTCGGTTATATAGTCTTGAGTCAAAACGATTTTCTGCCCCCTACTCCGACCGATGATATGAATGCCCAATTCACGCGCCAAGGTTTCGGCGGCACGCTGCCACGCTTCGTCCAGCTTTTTGTGGTAAATCATGGTAACGAGCATCTCGCCGCTTAGTGCAGACAGAAATTCTACGGCGTACCAGCGATTTTTGAGTTCGGGATTTTGCGTGGCGGCTTCGATGAGCTTGGGCATCAAAGCATTGATGGACTCCGAAGCGGCAGGAAATTGGTCGCAACGTATCAGACTTGCGCCGCTTGCTTTCTGCCCGCGTTCGAACATGGCGTAAAATATTTCGCCGCCTTCGTGCCAAATACGAAATTCAACACGCATCCGGTAATGCTGTTCGGGAGATTCGAAAACTTGAATTTCAGGAAAATCCAAACCTTGGAAAAGCTGTTGCAAGTATTGGATTTTTTGGTCGAGCTGTTGCGTATAAGCAGTCATGTCAGATTAATCTAATAAAAACAATCAGCGCATTATAATATAGTTCAAAGAGCAGATTACCGCACTGCGCCAAAAACAGCAAACCCACCGCCCCCAATACCCCATAAATGCCTTCTTAAGCAGTTTCAAAAAATTTTGGAAGCCACTCGGACAGCCGTTATAGTGGATTAACTTTAAATCAGGACAAGGCGACGAAGCCGCAGACAGTAC
>JUNU01000089.1 GCA_001067655.1 Neisseria lactamica | reverse complement strand
GAAACGGTTGTAGTGCAGCCCGCTTTCTTCGTCGTAATACTGACCTTGGAAGCGAAACGGGATGTTGAATTTGAAGCCTTGTATTCGACTAACTATACAACTTCACTTTTTTCATTGTGTGCGACAATTGATGAGCCGCGATGGTCGATTTGGTAATTACTATGATCAATTAATCATATGATCCTAAGCCTACAAATTTCTTAAGAATTTAGCTAATTTAATGTAGTGATCAAAAGGGTTATTGCAGCTTGCTTTGCATCATAAGTAAAACTTAAACAATCCCATACGATATTCGAATTCTTAAATTCTAGTTTCATTGGATTGATAAGCTCATAACTTGAAGCCAAAATAGGATATTTCTTAATAAACCTACGAACAATCTTCGAATTAAGTATAGTATTATCTAAATAAATATAATCTTTAAATATGATATAAATTTTAATTTTATGAGAGATAACGATTATTATATTTGCTTTTTCACTTAGGTATGTAATTTCTCTATCAAATACATAGCTGTTTCCAGAAAGTGTAAAAAACTCCTTTAATTTATTAGGAAATTCCTCCATAAAATCAATCACTATATTATTATCTATCGTAATTTTTTTATGATTCATAGATACTTGTAAGTTATTCATATCATTTACCATATTTAATTAATTTATTGGTTGATTTTAAATTTATTTTATCCATGTTTTCAATGAAATACTGTGTAGCCCCCCCTTTACCTAAATGTGGATTTGCCCTCGTTATTCCCTTAGCCATACATGTATCTTTTGTTACTATAAAACCATGTAAAGCGGTTCGCATATTCTTTCCTCCGTCTGTATTCTCTTTATGAGATACTTGAACAGAATCATTGTATTCCCTCGCAGTCCGTGCTGCTAAGACATCTTTTGCTGTCACAAAATAATTTCCAGGTGTATTACCGTGCGGATACAACGTATACAAAACTGTACCTGCTTTGACAACGACATTTTTATATGAATCTATTCCTGGGTACGGATCGGATCCTTGCCACCTTCTTGCAGTAGCAGAAGGATTTTTTCCTGAACAAGGGTCGCCATTACAGCAACGCTTCTTTTTATGCAAACCAAGTGAATCGACCCATAACGTCGGATTCGGTGCATACTCAAACAGATTCATCCCTCCCATCAACCCAATCGGATCCTGACTCACAAACCGCCCGATTTCAGGGTCGTAA
>JUNU01000088.1 GCA_001067655.1 Neisseria lactamica | reverse complement strand
GAGGGGATAGATTGGCAGGCAGTCCCAAATTTGGCGGCAACTTCAAAAGGATTAGGTTTCTGTGTCCTTACCCTCTTCTTCACGAGAGAAGGTATGCCATCTCCTTTGATTCTGGAGGCGTATCGACTAAATATAAGTCTACGGCTTATCGCACTCTCCCTAACCCTCTCCCACGGGGAGAGGGGATAGATTGGCAGGCAGTCCCAAATTTGGCGGCAACTTCAAAA
>JUNU01000087.1 GCA_001067655.1 Neisseria lactamica | reverse complement strand
CGTGTACGGGTAGTACATAAGGGCGTTGGCAACGCCGTATCATTGCAATTTTAACCCACTATAAAACATGGCTCCCGCCCTATTTGAAGCGACACGATACCATCACAGTGCAGGATATAAAATGAACATTAAACATAAAGAATGGATAAAAATCTTACTCTTCCCTCATTTAATAACGGCCGGTCTCTTAGGTCCGACAATAATTATTTTTTGGGTAGGTGGATTTATCGGTCTCTACTCTGCTATAAACGTATTCAGTGAATTAGGTCGGCTGAAATATTATATTTATATTGGACTTCCTTTGATTTTTGCGGTGCTTTCACTTGGGTTGTATTGGAAAAATCTGAGGATAGGGAAGATACTGATTTCTTCTGCGATATATTTATGGTTTCTCTTAGGGTTTTTATGCCTAGGGTGGCAGATATAAACTTATTGAAATGACCAACTCACTTGGAAATTGGTGGGAACACTGTCGGATACACTGATCGTGTTTAGACAAATGCGAATGCAGTCTGCAATTTTGGTTTGTCCGGTCTTTTGTCTCAAACGCTTTTAAAATATGGAACAACCTGATTTTTTCCCCATCCCCAGCCCCTGTATCGGCGTCTGTGAAGCCAATGCCAAAGGCTATTGCAAAGGCTGTCTGCGCAGCCGCGAAGAAAGGCTGTATTGGCAAAAAATGACCGATGATCAAAAGCATCAGGTGATGCGTCTTCTCGGTATGAGGAAAACCAAAATCCGCAACCGTCAGCTTGATGCCATGGCAGCGCCTGAAGTTGGTGGAGAGGCGCAAAGCGGTTTTTTGTTTGATGATGAGGGATAAAATAATGAAACATAAAAAGGACGGTTTGCTTCCGTCCTTTTTTATTTGTCGAAAATATAGTGGATTAACTTTAAACCAGTACGGCGTTGCCTCGCCTTGCCGTAC
>JUNU01000086.1 GCA_001067655.1 Neisseria lactamica | reverse complement strand
GATACACTAGTGTTGCACTTGAAATCCGAATCCAAAGTCGTCTGAAAAAAGGTTGGACGCAGCTTCGCCGATGTCTTTTCGGACTTCGTTGAAGCTGCGCTTTCAGACGACCTTTTTGCCGTGTGGCGAAGTGAAACCGTCGTAATGCCCAAGCCCTGCCCGACGGGCTGTATCCGTCGGACAAGGATGGGCGGAGGGATTATTCGGCACCGACGACGACAATGTGCAAATCTTCAGGTTTGACGTGGCGCTGCCAAGCGTCTTTGACTTGCTCGACGGTCAGTTTGCCGATGGCTTTGGGGTAGGCTTCGAGATAGTCGTTGGGCAGGTTGTGATAACCGATGATGCTGAGGTATTCCACCAGTTTGGCGTTGGAATCGAAACGCAGGGGGAAGCTGCCGATGATGTTGGCTTTGGCTTGCGCCAATTCTTCTTTGGTCGGGCCTTCTTCGATGAATTGTTTGATGACCGCCTGAGCCTGTACGAGCGAATCTTTGGTGTTTTTCTTCTGGGTGGAATAGGCGATGGTGAACATACCCGCTTCGGTTGCCGGTTCGAGGTTGCTGTATACGCCGTAGGTGTAGCCGTAACGGTCGCGCAAGACTTTCATCAGGCGGCTGTCGAAACCGCCGCCGCCGAGGATGTAGTTGCCGGCAACCAAGGCGTAATAGTCGGGGTCGTGGCGTTTAATCAGCGGCATACCGAGCAAGACTTGCGCCTGTTCGCCGGCAAACGGGATGTCGCGGCGTTGTGCCGGATTGGGTTTGACGGGCGGGACGGTGTGGGCGGCTTTGCTGCGTTCGGGCAGGCCGTTCAACACGTTTTTCACAAGCTGGTCGGCTTGTTTGCGGTTGATGTCGCCGACGATGGCGACGATGGCGTTGTCTTTGCCGTAATGGCTGCGGTGGAACGCGCGGATGTCGTCAAGATTGACTTTGCGGATGCTTTCCGTGGTGATGTTGGCGCCGCTGCCGTAAGGATGGTCGGGATAGGCAAGCTTGGTCAGGGCGCGTCCGGCGTTGTAGTCGGGCGTGGTTTCCTGTTGCTGGAGGGCGGTCACCGCCTCTTTTTGACGGCGGTCGAACACGGCGGGGTCAAAACGGGGGCGGGTCAGGGATTGGTTGAGCAGTCCGGCGGCTTGCTTGAGGGTTTCGGGGCGGCTCAGGCTGCGCAGGACGGCGGCGGAGCTTTCTTGACCGCTGCTGCTGCCGATTTGGGCGGCAATATCGTCGGCGGCGGCATTAAAGGCTTCTTCGTCCAGCTTTTCCGTGCCGTCGGTCAGCAGGGCGGCGGTAAATTCCGCTACTTCGCTTTTGCCTTCGGGGTTGAACACACTGCCCGCGCCTTTGAAGTTGACCTGCATATCGACGATGGGGTTGTCGTGTTGCTCGACCAACAGGACTTCTGTGCCGTTGCCGGTAGTCCAGCGTTGGATGTCCACGCCTGCCTGCGCGGTGGTGGAGAGGGCGAGGGCTAATATGAGGGGAAGGGATTTCATCGGATATTCCTTTGCGGTTGAACCGGTTTGTCGGGGCGGATGGGCGTTTGTCGCCGTATTCCGTCCCGTTCCGAGTCATTCGCCACTTCGGGCGGGGTCGGTTCGGAGGTCGTCTGAAAACGGGAAAAACGGTTTCAGACGACCCCTTTCATCGGTTTATTTAGGTTGCGGCTTATTTGCTGCCTGAACAATCGGGCGGTACAGGACTTTCGGATCGGGCATCACGACCACGGTCGCCAAACGGTCGTCCGTCAGCAACTGCGCGGCTGCCTGCACATCTTCGACGCTGACCGCTTTCAGGCGGCGGCGGATTTCCGCTTCGTCGCTGTATTGGAAGCCGCGTGCTTCCAGCCGTCCGAGCATCGAGGCTTGTGCCTCCATCGAGTCGCGTTCGTAGATTTCAGATGCTTCCGACTGCGCTTTGATGCGGTTCAGCTCTTCGTCGCTGACGCCGTTTTCGGCGATATCTTTCAATTCGCGGCGCAATTCGGCGATGACGGCATCGACTTCAAAGTCGTCGGTCGGCATGGCGAAGATGCTGAACAACGGCATTTCACGGCTGATCAAATCGTAATTCGCGCCCGCACTCAAAGCCATCTGTTTGCCGCGTATCAGGTTTTTATCCAAGCGGCTGGACGAGTTGCCCGACAAGATTTCCGACAAGACATCCAGCGCATAAGGCAGTTTGTCGTCCAGACTTTCCAGTCCGGGAACGCGGTAGTTTAAAGTTACCAAAGGCTGGCGCGTCACCATAGAGGTCGTCTGAAAATTCACAGGTTCGCGTTTGAACGGCTCGCCGGTCAGCATATTGCGGTCGGGCTGCTGTTTGGCGGGAATGTTGCCGAACAAATCCGCCGCCGTTTTCAGTGTTTTTTTGGCATCGACATCACCGACAATCACCAAAACGGCGTTGTTCGGCGCGTAATATTGCTGATACCAGTCGCGCAAGTCATCGGCTTTGAGCGTGTGCAAATCATTCATATAACCGATGACCGCGGCTTTCATCGAAGGCAGCGTAAAGCTGTTCAGATACACTTGTTCCCACAGCTTGCCGTCCGCCGTGTCTTCCGTGCGTTGGCGGCGTTCTTCGCGGATAACGTTCATTTCATTGAGAAATTCTTCATCGCTGAAATTGAGGTTGTGCATACGGTCGGCTTCGAGTTTCAATACTTCAGGCAGGTTTTCCGCCGCGACATTCTCGTAATAAACCGTCTCGCTGCGGTTGGTATAGGCATTGTTCTGTCCGCCCAAAGCGGCCACGCGTCGGCTGAATTCTCCCGAAGGCACTGCCTGCGTGCCTTTAAACATCATGTGTTCCAAGGCATGGCTCAAACCGCTTTTGCCCTGTTTTTCATCCACGCTGCCGACTTTATACCAAAGCTGCGACACGGCGACCGGCGCGCGGCGGTCTTCTTTCACAATAATCTTCAACCCGTTGGGCAAGGTTTGCGACACGGTCTGCGCCAGTGTGAGTACGGGCGCGGACAAAGCAAATATCAGGGCAAGATGGCGTAAGCTGTTCAATCTGGATTCCTCTCAGTCGGTCTGGCGCAGAGCAGTCTCTGCGTGAGTGCAAAATATGCCGGAGAAACTTCAAATCAGACAAGGCGCGGCAACGCCGTATCGCTTTGAAGTCAATCCTTTTATAGAACGTTGCAATGATAAACAGTTCCCATACGCGTAAACAAAAAGGTCGTCTGAAAATCAAAGATTGGGTTTCAGACGACCCCTGCGTCACAAGATGGGGGTGAAATTCAACCGGATTGGTCGTTTCCCTCCAATACCAATTCCATCACCGACACCGTCTCGCCGTTGTGCCAACAGGTCGCGATTTCACACCAGCCGTATTTCTCGTAAACCGACTGTACGTCAGGCGTGTAAAGGTAAAGCTTTGGCAGGCGCATTTGGCGGGCGGCGGCGAGGCAGTGTTCAATCAACAGACCGCCCGCGCCCGTCCCCCTGTGTTCGGGCAAAACGAACACATCGCCCAGCCAATATTCGTATTGGGGAAACTCTTCCATATCGTGCCGTTTGAGCGCGGCAGAACCCAGCAGCGCGCCGCCCTTTCCGATGGCGGCAAACGCCAGCGGCAAGTTTTCACCATTCAGGCATTCCGCGTAATAGGCGCGGATTTTGTCCATAGACGACCACGGCACAAAATCGTGCCATTGCCGATAAAGCGCACGGGCGAGCGGTTCGACGTGTTCGGGACGTAAAGGAATGATGTTCATAAAAGGCATGATACGCCCGCGCCTTCTGCCTGAAAATGCCCCCTTCCTGCCGATACGTTTTCAGACGACCCCTCGCTTAAATCAAAATGCGGTTTCCCTGTTCGGCCTCAAACCTTTGCCATATGCCGTTTGACAAGCGTTTCAGATTCGGCTAAAACCGAAAAATGTTTGGCATCGTAAACTCCTGTAAATCCGAATAAAACCTTTGGATACGGGCGTTTCCGCCAAACCCGCAGGGTGCGGCAGGCAATCCTTAGGCACGCACCCGCTCTAAGAAAAATATTGAAAATGCCGGTGGAGGCGGGCAGGTTTCCGCCGGGGCGGTCCGTCTGCCAAACCTCTGCCAACAGGAGAACTTTAATATGTCTGACAACCAGTCCGCCCGCAAGGAAAAAACCTTCTTCGGGCATCCCATCCAGCTCTCTACCCTGTTCCATATCGAATTGTGGGAACGTTTCTCGTTTTACGGTATGCAGGGTATCTTATTGATTTATTTGTATTACGCTGCCAATAAAGGCGGTTTGGGCATAGACAAGTCGCTCGCCGGCGGCATTGTCGGCGCATACGGCGGCAGCGTGTATTTGTCCACCATACTCGGCGCATGGCTTGCCGACCGGATTTGGGGCGCGGAGAGAACGCTGTTTATTTCCGGCATCGTGGTCATGCTCGGACACATCGTTTTGGCAATTGCACCGGGGCTGTACGGGCTATTGAGCGGCTTGGTGTGTATCGCATTGGGCAGCGGCGGCGTGAAATCATCGGCAAGCTCGATGGTCGGCTCGCTTTATGAGGCGGATCACATGAAGCCCCTGCGCGATGCGGGTTTTTCGATTTTCTATATCTCCATCAACATCGGCGGCTTTTTAGGCCCGCTCCTGACCGGCTTGCTGCAAACGAAGATGGGTTTCCACTACGGCTTCGGCGCGGCGGCAGTCGGTATGGCTTTGGGGCTGTGCCTTTACTCTGCGGGACGCAAACTGCTGCCGCATACGCCTGCCCCCAATCCGCTGCGTCCTGAAAAAGTGCAGACCGCTGCGGCAGTCGCCGTGTTGATTGTCTTGATTATCGGCAGCCTGATTGCCTCGGGCACGCTCAATTTGGACAACTTCCCCAAATTTCTGCTCGGTACGGTCATTCTTACCATTATCGCCTATTTCTCGCGACTGCTCGGCAGCAGCCATGTGTCGTCTGAAAACAAACGCCACATCGTTGCCTATATTCCGCTGTTTCTGACCATCTGCCTGTTTTGGGCAGTCTGGTCCCAAGTCTATTCCGTAGCAACGGTATATTTTGACAAAACGGTTGACCGCACCCTATTCGGCTGGACTGTCCCCGTTGCATGGAAAGATTCCATCCAAAGCATGTGGGTCATCCTCTTCTCGGGCATGATGGCGGCGATTTGGACGAAAATGGGCAAATATCAGCCGAAAACCCCGTTTAAATTCGTGTTGGCGATGATTGTTGTCGGCGTATCCTATCTGATATTCGTACCGTATGTCTCATCAGAGACACCCATGCCGATTAGTGTTTTCGCACTGTTCCTGCTCGTCCTCACCATAGGCGAACTGATGATCTCGCCGATTGCCCTTTCCATCGCGACCAAAATCGCCCCGCCCATGTTCAAAACGCAAATGGTCGCGCTCAATTTCTTGGGTTTTTCAGTGGGTTTCACTTTGGGCGGCGTGTTGTTCAAAGAGGGATTCAATGAGAAAGCACCGCTGGATTTCTACTGGATGATTTGCGGCATAGGCGTGATAACCGGTTTGGTATTGTTGCTGCTCGTACCTATTTTGAATAAAATGCTCAAAGGCGTAGATTAAATACTGATTCATTAAGAAGGTCGTCTGAAATGCCGTTTCAGACGACCTGTTTTTAAGGACTTTGAACCCATGAAACCCCACTCTTTCCTCCTGCTCCTCCTGCTTGCCGGAGCAGCCCATGCCAATGACAGCATGGGTACAGTCAGCACAAGCGGCATCAAATATCTGAAAAATCCGCATATCGATATGCAGAGCGAAGATTTATACATCAGCGAACACCAGATTCGCGTGCATTACCGGTTTAAAAACACCTCCTCGCAAGACCTTACCGAAACCGTCCTTTTCCCTTTGCCGATTGTCCCTGCTTTCACCGATTCCGACTTTGCCGACACCAAAGGCTTGGTTGACAGCTTCCGAATTTACGCCGACGGCAAACCTGTCCGCCCGCAAGCCCACGTCCGTGCCTATTTTGAACGGAGTAACGGCTCGCTGGTGGACGTGACCGCCGATTTGAAAAAATGCGGTTTGAGCGATCAGGAACTGATGCACCCTTGGACGCAAAAGCAAGACGGTGAAAAAATCGGCAGCAAAATCAGAGCCTGCCGCTCCGCCAAAGTCCAATCCATGCTGCCCAAGCAGCCGGATGAACTGCCCGATTGGTCGGCGCAGATTGTTTACAGCTGGAAGCAAACCTTCAAAGCCGGCAGCGTCACCGAAATCAAACACCAATACACCCCGCTGGTCGGCGGCAGCTTCCTGCCTTCGCTCAAAGCCAAAGACAGCAAAGCATTTATTGACGCTTACTGCATAGATGAAAACTTCCTCAACAACTTTAAAAATGTGAAAGAAGAAAAGGTCTATCACCATTTGGGCTATATCCTGACCACAGGTGCCAACTGGGCAAAACCCATCGGTAAATTCACCCTGACCATAGACCGTGAGCCCAATACCGTGCTGTCGCTCTGCTGGGACAAATCCCTGCGCAAAGTCGGGCCAAACCGTTTCCAAGCAGTCAAAGAAAATTTCCTGCCGAAAAAAGACTTGGACATTATTTTCGTTTACGACAAACCCTAAGCAGCATACATAAAAGGTCGTCTGAAACCTTGTTTTAGGGTTTCAGACGACCTTTTGCTACAATAAGGCTTTTCCGTTTTGCAAGGCATTCTCATGAGCAAATCCGCCGTTTCCCCGATGATGCAGCAGTATCTCGCCATCAAATCGCAGCACGCCGACAAGCTGGTGTTTTACCGTATGGGCGATTTTTACGAGCTGTTTTTGGATGATGCGGTGGAGGCGGCGAAGTTGTTGGACATCACCCTGACCACGCGCGGGCAGATGGACGGCGTGCCGATTAAGATGGCGGGCGTGCCGTTTCACGCGGCGGAGCAGTATCTGGCGCGGCTGGTGAAGATGGGCAAAAGCGTGGCGGTGTGCGAGCAGGTGGGTGAAGTCGGCGCGGGCAAAGGGCCGGTGGAGCGCAAAGTCGTGCGCATCGTTACGCCCGGCACGCTGACCGACGCGGCGTTTTTGGAAGACAAGGAAACCAACCGCATCGCAGCGGTGAACGCGGATAAAAAACACATCGCCATCGCGTGGGCATCTTTACAAAGCGGCGAATTCAAAACCAAGCTGACGACGGCGGACAAACTCGCCGACGAGCTGGAGCGTTTGCAGGCGGCGGAAATCCTGTTGCCCGAAGGCAAAAGCCTGCCTGATGGTTTTCAGACGACCTCTGCCAACATCACGCGCCTGAACTCGTGGCAGTTTGCCGCCGACGCGGGCGCGAAGTTGTTGACCGAATACTTCGGCTGCCAAGACCTGCACGGCTTCGGTTTGGACGGCAAGGAATACGAAGCTGCTGTCGGCGCGGCGGGCGCGCTGCTGAACTACATCCGCCTGACGCAAAACCTGATGCCGCAACACTTAGACGGCATTTCGCTCGAAACCGACAGCCAATATATCAGCATGGACGCCGCTACGCGCCGCAATCTCGAAATCACGCAAACCCTCTCCGGCAAAAAATCGCCGACCCTGTTTTCCATACTCGACGGCTGTGCCACCCACATGGGCAGCCGCCTCTTGGCACTCTGGCTGCACCACCCCTTACGCAGCCGTGCCCACATCCGCGCCCGCCAAGAAGCCGTTGCCGCGCTGGGTTCGCAATACGAAACCCTGCAAGGCCGTCTGAAAAACATCGCGGACATCGAACGCATCGCCGCCCGCATCGCCGTCGGCAACGCCCGTCCGCGCGACCTCGCCGCCCTGCGCGACAGCCTGTTTGCTCTATCCGAAATCGAATTGTCCGCCGAGGGCAGCAGCCTGTTGGAAACCCTCAAAGCCGTTTTCCCCGAAACCCTGCCCGTCGCCGAAACCCTTAAAGCCGCCGTGATGCCCGAACCCGCCGTCTGGCTCAAAGACGGCGGTGTCATCAACCAAGGCTATTGCGCAGAACTCGACGAGTTGCGCCACATCCAAAACCACGGCGACGAATTCCTGCTCGACCTCGAAGCGCGCGAACGCGAACGCACCGGCCTCTCCACCCTCAAAGTCGAGTTCAACCGCGTCCACGGCTTCTACATCGAGCTATCCAAAGTCCAGGCCGAACAAGCCCCCGCCGACTACCAACGCCGCCAGACCCTGAAAAACGCCGAACGCTTCATCACCCCCGAACTCAAAACCTTCGAAGACAAAGTCCTGACCGCACAAGAGCAAGCATTGGCATTGGAAAAACGTCTGTTTGAAGCCCTCCTCAAAGACATTCAGACGACCCTTCCCCAGCTTCAAAAAGCCGCCAAAGCCGCCGCCGCCCTCGACGTACTCTCCACCTTCGCCGCCACCGCCGCCGAACGCGGCTTCGTCTGCCCCGAGTTCGCCGACTACCCCGTCATCCATATCGAAAACGGCCGCCATCCCGTCGTCGAGCAACAAGTGCGCCACTTCACCGCCAACCACACCCGCCTCGACCACAAACACCGCCTCATGCTCCTGACCGGCCCCAACATGGGCGGCAAATCCACCTACATGCGCCAAGTCGCCCACATCGTCCTCATGGCACACACCGGCAGCTTCGTCCCCGCCGATGCCGCCCAAATCGGGCCCATCGACCAAATCTTCACCCGCATCGGCGCCTCCGACGACCTCGCCTCCAACCGCTCCACCTTCATGGTCGAAATGAGCGAAACCTCCTACATCCTCCACCACGCCACCGACCAATCCCTCGTCCTCATGGACGAAGTCGGACGCGGCACCTCCACCTTCGACGGCCTCGCCCTCGCGCACGCCATCGCCGAACACCTGCTGCAAAAAAACAAATCCTTCAGCCTCTTCGCCACCCACTATTTCGAGCTGACCAAGCTGCCCGAAGCCCACGCAACGGCAGTCAACATGCACCTCTCCGCACTCGAACAAGGACAAGACATCGTCTTCCTCCACCACATCGAACCCGGCCCCGCCAGCAAAAGCTACGGCATCGCCGTCGCCAAACTCGCCGGCCTGCCCAACCGCGCCCTCAAAGCTGCCCAAAAACATCTGGACGAACTCGAAGCCCAAGCCGCCGCCGTCCGCCCGCAGTTGGACATCTTCAGCACCCTGTCGTCTGAAAACGAATACAGCGGATTTAGCCAAGACGAAACAGCGGACACTGAAGCCCAAACCACCGCAAGCCAAGAAACCAACCCCGCCCACCACGCACTCGCCGAAGCCCTAAACCAACTCCGCCCCGACGACCTTACCCCCCGCGAAGCCCTAGACGCACTGTACCGTCTCAAACAGATTGTTGAAGGCGGGGGGTAAGCGCGTTGGTTTATATAAAACAAGGTCGTCTGAAAATTTTCAGACGACCTTTTTAACGGCAAGTTCACAGACAAAGCCCACGCTACTTGAGCTATCCCAAGCCAGCTTTCATTGCATAAATGGTCGTCTGAAGCTCAAAATTCAGGTTTCAGACGACTTCAAAAAGGCTACAAAAAGTACGGGGATTGGTTATATCAAGGAGGCTGTTAGCAAATATAGCCCTGGTGTTGTCATTCCCAATGTTCCAAGTACACCTGCTCCGCTAAGAGGAAGAAAGCTTGAAGGAAAACTTATTTTAAAAGTTCCTGCTCAGGTCAATCCAATTCCACAATCTGTATTAAGGGCGGCACGAGAAGAAAATGTTATCATTAGAGATACAACAGGAAGGATTTACAAATGAAGAAAGATATTTTTTATTGTGAGCAGTGGTCTTATGGTTATAAGAAACTTCATAAGCCTTTTTCTGAGAAACAAGCTGAAGAAAAACATATTAAAGGGGAGTTATATACTGCCGTAATAGGTTCGGCGACACAACCTGAATATGTAATTACCTTGCGAGAGGAAGTAGGTTTTTTTTCGGTAGATTTTTTCGATAAATTTGGAAGGGATTATTTAACCCATCAATTTCAAAAATATTCTAATTCGAATTATTATTTTCTTTCTACGGCTGTATGGAGAGATTATATAACTTTGGAATCTCATGATTTGGCAGAAGGATATACTTATTTCTTCAATGAAAATACGGATGATTGCTATGTTTTGAAAGAGGATTTTATTAATAATGAGCGATATGAAAAAACAGAATTATATCCCCAAAAAGATAAGGTAATCCTATTTCCAAAGTTTGGTGAATATGATTTGGTGCTGAATCCGGATATTATTTGATTGAATTTTAAGGTTCCTGGATTCGGATTTCAAGTGCAACACTATGGTACCAGTGGTTGGTGAACTGTCCCCCAAATCTTGGACACTCATAAAAGCCTATTCAGGCGCTCTGTGTAAGCTGGGTTCTGTATGCGACAGGACTCAGCTTTTTCAATTTCAGACTGCAACGCTCCCGGTTGTAGTAATCCATATAATCATCTATCTGTTTCATCAATTCGTCCACCGTCAATTCACCTGCGTTATAGAAACACTCTGTCTTCAACACCGCAAAGAAGCTTTCCATCGGTGCATTGTCCCAACAGTTCGCCTTACGCGACATGCTTTAAACCATGGAATGTTTTGCAATCAATTTCCTATATTCCGCCGTACGGTACAGCACACCTTGGTCGGAATGAAGCATCGTTCCCTTATCAGTCAGACGGGGTGCGGCTTTTTCGAGCATTTCCTTCACCATTTCGCTGTCGGCTCTGCGGCTCATGGCGTAGGCGACGATCTCGCGGTTGAACAAGTCCAATATCGGCGAGAGGTACAGTTTGCCGTCGCTTCCTTTGAGTTCGGTCACGTCGGTCAGCCATTTTTCGTTGGGCTTTTGGGCTTTG
>JUNU01000085.1 GCA_001067655.1 Neisseria lactamica | reverse complement strand
TAAATCAGGACAAGGCGAGGTAACGCCGTACTGGTTTAAAGTTAATCCACTATAGCTTGGCTTTTAAGCAGTACAGTGTAGTTTCCTATCGTGTCTGTTGTATCGTGTGTCGCTTTGTTGTTTGCGCTGTTTAAGATTGAATCGGCGATGGCAAAATCATTGCCAACACATACAAACAAAAAAGCCGTATTCCCTAAGAAATACGGCTTTTTCAATATCACGACAAACTCGGATTATTCTTCAGAACCGGTGTAAGGACGGATGCTGACCGTTTTACGGTTCAGCGCGCCTTTGGTTTTGAATTCAACATAACCGTCAACTTTGGCGAACAAAGTGTGGTCTTTGCCCATGCCTACGTTGTCGCCGGCGTGGAATTTGGTACCGCGTTGGCGGACGATGATGGAACCTGCCGGAATCAGCTCGTTGCCGTAGGCTTTTACGCCCAAGCGTTTGGCTTCTGAATCGCGACCGTTGCGGGTGCTACCGCCTGCTTTTTTACTTGCCATTTGTAATACTCCTAAGTTTCAAAAATTAGGCGATTGCCACGATTTCGATTTGGGTGAAATTTTGGCGATGGCCTTGGCGTTTTTGGTAGTGTTTACGGCGGCGCATTTTGAAAATGCGTACTTTCTCGCCGCGACCATGGGCTACTACTTTAGCTGTTACTTTTGCGCCTTCAATGAAAGGAGCGCCAACTTTTACAGATTCGCCGTCAGCAATCATCAAAACTTCGGTCAGTTCGATTTGGCTGTCGAGTTCGGCTGGTATCTGTTCTACTTTCAATTTTTCGCCAACGGCAACTTTATATTGTTTACCGCCGGTTTTTACGACCGCGTACATACTCAACTCCATGAGAATTATGGTTAATATCCCGCACACCATTGTGCGAAACGTGGCATTCTATTGCTATTTGCCTGTTTTGTCAAAGTTTATTTCGTTTGTGGGGTCAGGGTCGTCTGAAAGATGTGTCAAACGGGCTTTGCTGCTATAATCGCGCGTTGGATTGCCGATATTTTTTATGCGGCAATATTATTTCCGCCTTATACCCAACCCATTTATTTATACGGCAAGCCTGCTTCATTTTGCCGACTGAGAATGTGTTATGCTCGAAAACCTGCCTTATTTCCAACGCCATCTGCCTGAAGACCTTTCACGGGTCAATGAGGTGATCAACCAAGCGGTTCAGTCTGATGTTGCGCTGATTTCGCAAATCGGTACTTATATTATCAGTGCCGGCGGTAAGCGTCTGCGTCCGATTATGACGATTTTGGCAGGTAAGTCGGTCGGCTATGATGGAGATAAGCTGTATGCTTTGGCGGCAATGGTGGAATTTATCCACACTTCGACCTTGCTGCATGACGATGTTGTCGATGAAAGCGATTTGCGCCGCGGACGTGAAACGGCGAATAATCTGTTCGGCAACGCGGCGGCGGTGTTGGTCGGCGACTTTTTATATACGCGCGCTTTCCAATTGATGGTTGATTCTGGCAGTATGCGCATTTTGGAAGTCATGGCGGATGCAACCAATATTATTGCCGAAGGCGAGGTCATGCAGCTGATGAACATCGGCAATACCGATATTACTGAAGCGCAATATGTTCAAGTGATTCAATATAAAACGGCCAAATTGTTTGAAGCGGCCGCGCAGGTTGGCGCGATTTTGGGCAATGCGTCCCCCGAACATGAGCAGGCGTTGAAAGACTACGGCATGTATGTCGGTACGGCGTTCCAAATTATTGATGATGTTTTGGATTATTCGGGCGAAACCGAAGAAATCGGTAAAAACGTCGGCGACGATTTGGCAGAAGGCAAACCGACTTTGCCGCTGATTTATCTGATGCACAACGGTTCGAAACAAGTGGCGGACGATGTGCGCCACGCTCTGGAAAATGCGGACCGCAGCAGTTTCCAAAAAATCCATGATTATGTTGTCCATTCCGATGCGCTGACTTATTCGATTTCCGAAGCACGAAAAGCCGTTGAGCAAGCCGTGGCTTCTTTGGCAGTATTGCCCGACAGCGAAGTCAAGCAGGCTATGATTCAGTTGGCCGAGGAATCATTGGCACGGGTTTCTTAAATCTGATGAATTTCAATTTCGTCCCGATGTTTTTGGTGACGCTGATTTTTCTCGGCGTCGTCAGCAACAACAACTCGATTACGATTTCCGCAGCAGTTTTGCTTTTAATGCAACAGACTGCTTTGTCGCAATATATTCCTTTCATGGAAAAACACGGCTTGCATTTTGGGATTATTTTGCTGACAATCGGGGTCTTAAGTCCGCTGGTTTCAGGGAAGGTTCAAATTCCCCCTCTGTCGGAGTTTGTCAATTTCAAAATGATTGCCGCCGTATTAATCGGCATCCTTGTTGCCTGGCTGGCAGGGCGCGGCGTACCGCTGATGAGTGAACAGCCTGTTTTAGTAACAGGTCTTTTGATCGGTACGGTTATCGGTGTGGCGTTTATGGGCGGCATTCCGGTCGGTCCGCTGATTGCCGCAGGATTATTATCGTTTATTGCAGGAAAAGTTTAACACGCTCGCCATAGTTCAACGGATAGAACGTATGCCTCCTAAGCGTAAAATACAGGTTCGATTCCTGTTGGCGAGGCCATAAAACACAAAGAGGTCGTCTGAAAATTTTCAGACGACCTCTTTGTGTTTTCTATGAACGGGAATCGTAAATCGTTCTGTCGGACTGCATCAAGATTCTTGTGCCGGCAGCATCTGCTTTTGAGGATGTTGGGAGTGCAGTGTCGTCAACTTCTTCGTCAAGATATTCAAAATCACACCGTAGGCCGGCAGGAAGAAGAGGGTGCAGATGGTGAGTTTGAACAGGTAATCGACAAAAGCGATGCCCTGCCAGTTTGCCGCCATAAACTCATCGCTGCTTGCGTAGAAGGCAATGGCGAAAAATACCAACGTATCCAGGGCGTTGCCGATGACAGTTGATGCGGTCGGGGCAATCCACCACGCTTTCAGACGACGTAATTTGTTGAACACAAAAATATCAAGGATTTGTCCGAGTGCGTAAGCGGCAAAGCTGGCTAAGGCGATGCGTCCGACAAAGGTGTTGAATTCGGACAGCGCGCCTAAGCCTGTCCAACTGCCGTCGTGGAACAAAACGGAAAAGATGTAGGAAAGCAAAAGGGCGGGGAACATGACCCAAAAGATAATCCGCCGTGCCAAGTGCGAACCGAAAATGCGGACGGTCAGGTCGGTGGCAAGGAAGATGAAGGGGAAGGAAAACGCGCCCCAAGTGGTGTGGATGCCGAAAATTTGGAAGGGAAACTGCACCAGATAGTTGCTGGCGGCGATGATGAGAATATGGAAAAGCACCAGCCAGAAGAGTGCCTTCTGTTGTTGCGCTGTTGTAAATTCGTACATGGAAATCTTTCGGAAGGGCTTTCAGACGACCTTCTTGTGAAAGAGGTCGTCTGAAAATGCGTAAAAGGGGATGGATTATTGGCTGTCGTGTTCAAACAGGCGTTTTCGTGCCAATGCTTCGAACTCGGTACCTGCTTTGCCGTAATTGGCAAAGGGATGAATGGCGATGCCGCCGCGTGGTGTGAATTCGCCGAAAACTTCGATGTATTTCGGATCCATCAGTGCGATCAGGTCTTTCATGATGATGTTGACACAGTCTTCATGAAAATCGCCGTGGTTGCGGAAGCTGAAGAGGTAGAGTTTCAGGGATTTGCTTTCCACCATTTTGATGTGCGGGATATAGCGGATGTAGATGGTGGCGAAGTCGGGCTGCCCGGTCATGGGGCAGAGGCTGGTGAATTCGGGACAGACGAACTTGACGAAATAGTCGTTGTCGGGATGTTTGTTGTTGAATGCTTCGAGAATTTCTGGAGCGTATCCGGTCGGATATTGGGTTTTTTGATTGCCCAAAAGCGAGATGCCTTGCAGCTCTTCAGTGTTGCGGGACATGAGGGTTTCCTTAGTTTTTTAATGTGGGAGGTTTTCGAACCACGAAAGGCGGATTGTAATATAAGGGGAACTATGTTTGTGATTTTTTTGATAATTATTTAGCGGTTGAACGCTGGGCTGGAAATACGAAAAAATGATAGGTGTGTGCGGATGTTTTGATGTGGCGGTAATGCCTTTGCAAAGCAATGCGGATTGAATTTAAACTGATTTTTAAATTTATGATTTTTCTAGTTAATTTTTTCGCATTAATCGTAAAAGTTAAAATTTTTTTGAAGTGTTTTCAGTAGTATCTCAAAAGTCATGTTTTGAGTTATAGAACTAAGGAGAAGCGCCATCTCTCTAATAAATTATGGGGTTTTCAATATAAACAATAAATTAAGTTGTCGGTAACCACAAATCTATCCTTTCTGAATACTGATTTTGTAGAGTAAGAATTCGGAATTACATACAAATTAGATGACTTATGCATAAAAAACGCCACTTGTTATCTTCTTGGACCGATTGTCAGATTTTCATTCGGAAAATAATCAGTTGAATTAGTATAGCGGCATTGAATAAGTATTTGGTATTTTGAAGCAAATGAGATTGTCATTTTATTCTGATTTGCAGCATAAACAGCCAATAAATTTAAGAAGAGGATATTTATAATGAGTTTTTCACAAACCGACTTGGTCAACGCGCTGCGCCAACTTTCCGACCGTTTGCCTGAATTTTCAGAACAACAGGTAAGAACAGGACGTCTGTTACGGGTAACAACCGAGCGTTTAAGCAGTCATCTCAATGAGAATTTGAAAACTTTCGGTATCAATGAAAATTTGTGGTTTGCTTTGATGGCAGTTTATGTCAGCCCTAAAAGCGAAATCCTTCCTTCGCGTTTGAGCGACTTGATGGATTTGACGCGTACCAGTGCAACCCGTCTTTCCGATGAGATGGTAGAACGGGGATGGGTAGGTCGTCATATCAATCAGCAAGACCGCCGCCAGATTGTGTTAAAATTGACACAGGAAGGTGAGTCTTTTATCCAACAAGTATGGCCGCAGATTTCCAGTAAGAGCGGGGAAGCTTGGGAAGATTTTACCAATGAGGATTATACCCAGTTGCAAAATCTGTTGGGCAAGCTGTTGAACCGTTTGGACAGTTGATCTGATACAGTAAGAATTGTGGCAGGGATAAAAGTAAAAAAATGGAGTCTGCCATGAAATCAAATATTGCCAAACGGGGCATCTGCATTATCGCAGTATCTGTACTTGCAGCTTGTGCGCAGTTTGGTAAACAAGCACCGTTGGAAGAACCAACGGTGTATTCTTTGCCTGATGGTAAATCGGCCTCCCTCATTCAAGACGGATGGTGGTTGCAATTAAAAGATAACAAACTGAATCAACTGGTTGCACAAGCTATCCAGACATCAACGGATTTGCGTATTGCCAAGGCGCGTTTCGAGCAAGCACAAGCGCAGCTGGGAATAACCGAAGCCGCCGGCAAAACGCAAATTGGTATGTCCGCGCGCGGGGTTGGGATGTATGTTGCACCCAAGCCCGCATCTTCCCGTATCGATACCGACCATACATTATTGTTGGCAAACGCGGCAGTACAGGGAAGTTGGACATTCGATTTTTGGGGAAAAAACCGTGAGCAGATTGCAGCGGTTTTGGGACGCCGTCAGGCAATTCTGTATGAAGCCCATCAGGCACGGATTGAGCTGGCGAACGCGGTAGCCAAGCAATATTTTATTTGGCAGGCTTTGAGCGAGCGACAAGCTCTTGTGCAGGAACGTATCGATCTGTCAGAGAAAATGCAGCAATTGGTCTCACGCAGAATCCATGCAAACCTGATGCCTGCGCAATCATTGTATCCAATTGAATTGGCGACTCAGCAACTTCAGTTGGAAAAAACGTCATTGGAACAACAGATTGCCAAAGTCCGACATGCTTTGGCGGTATTAAGCGGTAACGTGCCGGGAGCGCTTTCCGGACAAGAACCCAGTCGAATGGGTGTGGTTCCTATTGTACCTGTGAATAAAATCCATGCTGATTTGTTAGCAGCCCGACCGGATATAGTGGCACAAAAATCATTATTGGAATCTAAGCTGCATACGGTTAAATCTACTGAGGCAGAGTTTTATCCCAATATTGAGTTAAAAGCCTTGGCGGGTCTTGGACATATCGATGCGTTCAATGTGGTCAGAGGTAAAACATCAGGCATGCTGGGTATTGTTCCGGCTATCAATCTTCCTATTTTCACTTCTGGTGCATTGCAGTCAAAATTGGCAGGTAAACGCGCAGAATATAATGAGCAGGTGGCTGTGTACGATCAAACGGTTTTAAATGCGATGCGTTCTGCTGCGGATGCTGTTGTAGATTACCAAAGCCTACAAAGTAAACAGTCTACTTGGGATAAAATGCTGAAAATATCCGAGAAGTCGGTTAAAAATGCTCAGGGTAGAGTGAGGGCAGGATTGGATAACGGTCTTAACGCATTGCAAAAACAAGATGATATGTTGCAGGTAAAAATGCAATTGGTGCAGTATCAATCTGAACGGTTGATTGCGTGGAGTAATCTGAATGCCCAGTTGGGCGGTGGGTTTAAAACGCAATAGGAGGCTTTTCAGACGACCTCTTTCCTTTTAATTAAGTCAGTTGGCGATATTTTGAATATGCATTTAATGTTTAAATGTATGTGTTCAGAATATCGCCAATTGCTTTTTGATTGTCAGGAATCGGTATTGCTTGGATGGCTTTGAAATGATTGCTTGCGCCTAATGGTAAAAGGGGATATCCAAATGGTTTTTAAATATGATTGTTACTTGATTGAGTAACGATGCGGCTATAAAATGCACCTCTGCATGTATTTTCAGTATTGTCTATTCTATTAAAATCAAAGAGATATTAGTGGGATGGAGCAAATAAGGAAAATAGTCTGTAATTACTCGGGTTAAAATGAAATCATGGATGCGAATCTGGAAAATAATGAACAATTACGCAATTTAGGGACAAAAAGTTCAAGGGTGGGGCGTAAGCGCGGACGTAATTTAGCAGTTATCACACTGCTTTTTATTTTGATTGCAGTCGGTGTGGCTCTTGCGTATTTCTTATTCTGGCAATACGAGGAAGAGACAGAAGATGCCTATGTTGCGGGTCATCTGGTGCAAATTACCCCTCAGGTCACCGGTACGGTAAGGAAGGTGATGTATGACGATACTGATGTGGTCAAAAAAGGGGATGTCTTGGTTGCGTTGGATGACAGCGATTTTCAGCTGGCTTACGAGCGTGCTCAAAATGAATTGATTCAGGCAATTCGTCAGAATAAACAACAAACTGCGGTTAACTCAAAAGCAAAAGCGCAGGTTCTTTTGCGAAAAGCCGAATTGGCAAAGGCTCAGGCAGATTTGCGCCGACGTGAAGCTTTATCGGGAACGGATGCGATTTCAGGTGAAGAGTTGAGTCATGCCCGTGCTGCGGTGGTTCAGGCGCAAGCGGCTTTGAAGGCAGTGGAAGCGGAAGAGACTTCTGCACAAGCAGTTTTAGGTAATAATATCCCTCTGCGGCAACAACCTGCGGTGCAAACAGCCATCAGCCATATTAAGGATGCATGGCTGAATCTGCAACGCACCCAAATTCGCGCACCGATGAATGGACAGATTGCCAAACGAAATGTTCAAGTTGGGCAGCGTATTGCCCAAGGTTCCCCAATGATGGCTGTGGTTCCTTTGAGTAATCTTTGGGTGGATGCTAACTTTAAAGAATCGCAACTGCGTCAAATGAAAATTGGTCAACCTGTTGAAATGACTGCTGATTTATATGGAAATAAAGTGGTCTATCATGGCAGGGTGATGGGTTTGTCAGCGGGTACGGGCAGTGCATTCTCTCTCTTGCCGCCGCAAAATGCGACGGGGAACTGGATTAAGGTTGTGCAACGTGTTCCGGTCCGCATCAGTTTGGATGCGAAAGAGTTGCAGGCTAATCCGCTTCGTGTCGGTTTATCTATGAAGGTAAAGGTTGATATTTCAGGTGCCGGCTCAGGAAAAAACATGACGGCTGCAGCTGATAAAAATGTAGCATCCCCGGAAACTGAAGGCGTAGATTGGGCTGCCGCCGATGCGTTGATCGATAAGATTTTTGAGAAATACGCTAAGTAAAAATGTTTTCAGACGACCTTTCATGCGTTGAATTGCTGAGAATGTGGGTATTTGATAGCGAATAGATATCGAAGCGCATGAGGAAGCAAAGTTGTGATGGATTAAATAATGCAGAGCAGAACTTTGTTTTTAGCTTGCGATGATGTGAACATTCATCAAAGAGGTCGTCTGAAAAGGGGTGTGTATCTAAGCGCAATCACTGTGCAATATATTGAATGAATAATAGCGAAGAAATATGAATTATCCGCCATTGCAGGGTGTTAGGCTGGTGCTGGTTACGTTGGCGCTCAGCCTTGCCGTTTTTATGGAAGTCTTGGATACCACGATTGCCAACGTTGCAGTACCGGTAATTGCCGGGGACTTGGGGGCGGCGACTACTCAGGGTACTTGGGTTATTACGTCATTTGCCGTGGCTAATGCGATTTCAGTGCCGCTAACCGGATTTATGGCAAAACGGTTTGGCGAAGTAAAACTGTTTATCGCCTCCGTAGTGGGATTTGTTTTGCTGTCGTGGTTGTGCGGCATTGCACCCAATCTTCAGGCTTTGGTGATCTTCAGGGTGTTACAAGGCTTTGTAGCCGGACCGTTGATTCCGCTGTCGCAAAGTTTGCTCATGGCGTCGTATCCTCCTGAAAAACGAACATTGGCTTTGGCATTGTGGGCAATGACCGTTGTCGTCGCGCCTGTTTTAGGTCCTATTCTCGGCGGTTGGATTTCGGATAATTGGCATTGGGGTTGGATTTTCTTCATCAACATCCCTATTGGTATTATTTCTGCACTTATTGTGTGGCAGCAATTGAGGGATAGGGAAACAGAAGTGGTTAAGACGCCGATAGATTACATCGGTTTGGTCTTGATGGTGGTTGGCGTCGGTGCGCTGCAAATGATGCTTGATAGAGGTAAAGAGTTGGACTGGTTTGCCTCTGGAGAGATTATTGTGTTAGGCATCGTTGCATTGGTATGTCTGACGTATTTTGTGGTTTGGGAGCTTGGCGAGAAATACCCGATTGTCGATTTTTCTTTGTTTAGCAACAGAAATTTTACGATAGGCGTATTGGCGACCTCATTGGGCTTTATGGTTTACATGGGTACGCTCACGCTGTTGCCGCTGGTGTTGCAGTCTAATCTTGGTTATACCGCAACATGGGCGGGTTTGGCGGCTGCGCCGGTGGGCTTTCTTCCTATCTTGTTGTCCCCGATTATAGGTAGATTCGGCAACCGCATTGACATGCGTCTTCTTGTTACCGCAAGTTTCTTGACGTTTGCTTTTACTTTCTATTGGCGCACTGATTTTTATGCCGGAATGAATATGAGCAATGTTGTTTGGCCCCAATTCTGGCAAGGCTTGGGTGTGTCCATGTTTTTCCTTCCGTTGACCAGCATTACATTGTCCCATATTAAATCCGATCAAATTGCATCAGCAAGTAGCCTGTCTAATTTCTTGCGCGTCTTCATGGGTGGTGTGGGTGTATCCATAGTCAGTACCATGTGGGAGCGGAGAGAAGCTTTGCATCATACGCAACTGAGTGAACAGATTAATCCATATTCGAGTTTGACTGTTCAAACAGTTCATGAAATGACGAATCGGGGGCTGAGTGAACAGCAGGTTTTGAAAAATATTTCCGATGCCATTACGCAGCAAGGCTTCATTATGGGATCAAACGAGATTTTTCTGGCTGGCAGTATCTTGTTCATCGTCATGATTTCCATAATTTGGTTTGCTAAGCCGCCGTTTAATGGGAGTTCATCAGCAGGGCATTAAATATCACAAAGGTCGTCTGAAAATTTTCAGACGACCTTTGCTGTTGTAGAAGATAGTTAAGGTTAACCTGATTACTTACAGGTTTAGTTTGTCCAGATGGCGAGCAAGAGATTGAACAATTTCTTCTGCTACCTGTAATTTCTCTTTCTCAGGGAAAGATAGTTCCTCGTCATCCGTAATAATAGTAATCTGATTGGTAGATTTTCCCATTGCCTGAGAAACGTCATTGGCAATCAGCATCGGAATGCCTTTGCGTAAACGTTTTGCTCGAGCATATTCCAAAACTTTTTCACTTTCTGCTGCAAATCCAATACAAAAAGGAGGTTTGGGTAAGGCTGCTACAGATGCCAAAATATCAGGATTGGCTTCCAATTCAAGGGTCGGGGTATCTTTTGAATTTTCTTTTTTCAATTTGTGCGGGCTGCTGTTTTTTACCTTATAGTCAGCCACAGCGGCTACGGAAATAAAAACATCCTGATCTTCAATATATTTATGAACGGCATCGTACATTTCTTTGGCGCTAATAGCCTGTTCCATATGATAGAGACCGGTCGGCAGGGGAGTCTGTAACTGTCCATAAATCAACGTAACTTGTGCGCCGGCCATTCTGCATGCACGGGCTAGGGCAATGCCCATCTGACCGCTGGAAATATTCGTAATTCCACGGACCGGGTCAATCATTTCCAAGGTCGCGCCGGCAGTGATTAAGATTTTTTTGCCGGCAAGTATTTTCGGCGTCCATAAATCATGAATCAAATCGGCAAGTTCAATCGCTTCAGGCATTCTCCCTATCCCGATTTCACCGCAAGCCTGTTCGCCATAGGATGGCTGAAAAACCGTAATGTCGTCTGAAATCAGTTGTTGGATATTCCTTTGATTGGCAGGATTGTTCCACATCTCCACATTCATTGCCGGAGCGACTGCCATGGGGCATTTTCGTGCTGCTGCCAAATTGGTCAGTAGATTATCAGCAATACCGTTGGCGATCTTGGCAACCGTATTGGCAGTAGCGGGAGCAATTAAAAAAACATCCGCTTCTCGGGTTAAATCAATATGACTCATTCCTCTAGTCGAGTGGCCATCGTGCGTATCGACTAGAACAGGATTTCCGCTTAATGCTTGAAACGTAAGGGGGGTAATAAATTCAGTGGCTGCACGGCTCATTGCCACCGTTACAGAATATCCTTGTTTTTTTAGTAATCGGACCAACTCACATGATTTATAAGCCGCAATACCACCGCTTATCCCTAAAAGAATGTGTTTACTCATTACAGCAACTCAATCCAATTTGAATCAAATAAGTCATAATACTAACATGGATACTGTTCAAAAAAGTAACAGGGATTGATGAGTGGGTGGTTCTAAGTTGTAAGTTGAAGCTCGGTATGTTTGAAATTGTTTCGGATGTTTATGAAAAAGGTCGTCTGAAAGGGATTTCAGACGACCTTTGGTGTTGATTGAGTTTGATTTGAAAATATTTTGAAATAAAAGTCTTTGTATTTCAG
>JUNU01000084.1 GCA_001067655.1 Neisseria lactamica | reverse complement strand
ACTGTCTGCGGCTTCGTCGCCTTGTCCTGATTTAAATTTAATCCACTATAAAGCGGGTAGGGGATATGGCAGTATCGCTTGTAAACGTAGCTGCATGACTGATAAGGCAGGATAACCGTTTTCAGACGACCCAGTCGTCATGAAAGTAACAAGGACAAGATATGAGCAAACGCTGGCGCAGGCTGACGGACAACGAAATCAAAATGGCAAAGCTGATTTTTGCCGACAGCATTGATTACGCCCGCGTCAAAATCTATCGCGGCATTCCTTGTCTGCCTACCATGCAGGTTGCCGTTTCGCCCAATGGGAACATCTATTTCCCGCGTAATAACTGCCCTGACGACTTCGTCCTTGCTTCCTCGTCCTATCAAATATGGATGATTCATGAATTGACCCATGTTTGGCAGTATCAGCAAGGCTTTAAAACCTGGTTGGGCGGATTGTTTTTGTTCGTCAGCGGAGGCTACCGTCGCCGTCGTGCCTATCTCTATCCCAAACTGTCCGATATTTGTCATTTCAGTATGCTAAATATGGAGCAGCAGGCGGATTTATTGGCGCATTATTACGCGTCGTGTTATCTAAAAGGCAACATATACAACGCCCAAAATCAAACCTTTCAAAGCGTTTTAAAGTCGTTTATCGACGACCCGTGCCAAAAAAAATGGCTGCCTCAATGCAGGTTTTATCGAAAAAATAAACGGACTTGAAGGCTTTTGCTGTCTGAAAGATGGTTAAAACATATGCTTTCAGACAGACAAGTCCGTTATAATAGGCAAATTAACTATCATAATCACATCAAAGGTAAATCATGCCTTGGAACATACCGATTTTTCTGACTTGGATGCGCGTTTTGCTGATTCCGGTCTTTACGTTGCTGTTTTTCCTGCCCAAAGGGTGGATTGCACCGGAAACCGTCAATTGGACCGCCGCTATCATTTTCGCACTCGCAGCCGTAACCGATTGGTTTGACGGATTTTTAGCAAGGCTTTGGAAGCAAACCTCCGATTTCGGCGCATTCCTCGATCCCGTTGCGGATAAATTGATGGTAGCGACCGCATTATTGCTGCTGGTCAGCCTTGGCCGTACTTATGTTATTTTCGCCATCATCATCATCGGCAGGGAAATTACCATTTCCGCCTTGAGGGAATGGATGGCGCAAATGGGCAGACGCAGCAGCGTTGCCGTTGCCACGATCGGCAAATTTAAAACCGCCGCGCAAATGGTTGCCATATTTTTATTGCTCTTAGCCTCCAATCGATTTGACAATATTTTTTACCTGACAGGTAACATATTGATGTTTATCGCATCTGTATTAACCCTCTGGTCAATGTTCTATTATCTGAAAATGGCGTGGCAGGAAATCAAATAAAAAATAAAACAAACCCCTTGACGACAAGTTTTAAATCCATAATAATTGCGTCTTCTTCAGAAACAGCAGCAAGAAACAGACATTCGGCGGGAATAGCTCAGTTGGTAGAGCGCAACCTTGCCAAGGTTGAGGTCGCGAGT
>JUNU01000009.1 GCA_001067655.1 Neisseria lactamica | reverse complement strand
GTAGTGGAGTACGGCTTGGTATTTGAAGTGTAATGTATATTTGCTCATAAAAAACTGCACCTTAGTGGTTGGAGGGGATGTGTCCAACTTCTGGGGTGCAGTTCAAACTTGATATCGGTTTTCAGACGACCTTTCGTTTGCCTGCCGATTAATATAGTGGATTAACAAAAATCAGGACAAGGCGACGAAGCCGCAGACAGTAC
>JUNU01000083.1 GCA_001067655.1 Neisseria lactamica | reverse complement strand
TAAATGTCTTGGTGGGAATTTAGGGGATTTTGGGGAATTTTGCAAAGGTCTCAATAGATAAGAAAGGTCGTCTGAAAACATGTTTCAGGCGACCTTTCTTATCGTTATCGTCCGTAAAACAGTTCCTGTTGCTCAGGAGGCTGTTCCTGGTCTTTTTGTGTCGTCAGGCGGCCATATTGGGTCTGATAGAAATTCAGGCGCGCCTGCATCTGTGTTTGTTCAGGCAGGCCTTTAATCAGGTTTTCCATGCCTGCCTCTAAAATGCGGTGCTTTTTCTGCCCGTCTGCATTCATATCAGATAACCGCTTTTCGTACTGTCCTTGAACTGCCTGTAAACGTTCCTCAAGGGATTGTTGTATAACGGCTGTGTTTGAACCTTTGGTAGTTGGGGCAGGGCGGATCTGCTGTGGTACAGGGTGATGGCTGAGCCACGCGACGATGTTGCGATCTTCGTAATAAGGAATGGCAGGATCCAGCTTGGCGTATGTATCTGCAATATCGCAACCCAAGGCTGTGAAGGCAGTAGTACGGGGATTTTTGTAACCGGTGCCAATATAGCCGGAAGGTTTCATGGTCTTGTCGCGCAACCGTTCTGTAAACTGTTCCAGTTCAGTCAACCGTTGCACCGTATGTTTCTCCCCGTATCCGTTGACTTCACCACCATTGATTTTGTCCATAAATGCTTCCATACGAACATAGGGAATACCGGCTTTTTCCAATAAAGCTATTCGTTCGGCAATTTTTTCGGATTGTTTGGCGATGACCGCATCCAAAGAATCAGCCGCATTCTGCCAGCCGCGATTGAAGGCTCGAAGGTCTTCACCTTTGAGACCGAAATCAGGCATTGTGGGTAGCTGGGGAGGACGTTTCACAGATATTTCAGGTAACTTTTCTGCCGGTTCTTGTACCGGCCGGGCTTCGTTTTTTTCTGATGCCGCCTCTTGTTTGGTTTCGTTTTCGCGTTCTTGACGGTGCAGGGCAAGGATATGGTTATAGGTGTCGCGGAATTTGGTGAACTGTTCGCCTTTCACGCCTTGCAGGTAGGCATAGCCGAACTGCTGCTTGTCTTTATCCCAAATGATGCGTGCTTTTTCTACGCCGCTGACGAAAAAGCGGTTCGGGAATTTGCACCATTGGGTAATTTCGCCGGACTCGATCATCGGTTTTAAAAACGCAGGGATGTCGGCATTGTTCACGCGGTCGATGGCCGCCTGTTCACGTTTGATGGCGCGCTGGGTCTTCTCAATTTCCTTGTCCGCCGTCCGCAAACCGTCGTTTTGGCGTTCCCAGCGGTTCAATGTTGCCTGTCCGTTGCACTTGTCGTTGAGCGGTTGTCCGTTCGCACTGCGAACGTCGTCGAAATGGTTTTGCAGCCGTTGGTCGAACGCCGCCTGTTTCTTTACCAGCGACTGTTGCAGGATTTTCATTCTCCTGCTGCCCGCAGGTTGCTTGTTTTCATTCTCTGCCATATTGCCTCCAAGAAAAAAACAGCCTGAAACTGCTAGGTTTCAGGCTGTAATGAAAGAATCGGATTAAAAACTCAGCGGCCGATTTCCACTTCCTGCTCTTTCTCATGCTGCCGATCCCGGTCGTTCTGTTGCCGTACAGAATGCTGCGGGCTTGGTATCTGAACCGGTTTGGGTAAATCCAGCTTCGACCCCTTCATTTTCTCGGCGGTATGTTCGTAATAGTTGGCCAAGGCCAGTTTTCGTGCGTCTCCTTTCACCCCCCGAATTGCATCCATAACGCTGCGTTCGTGGAATTGCAGGTGGGATTTGTTGGCTTTGGACAGCTTTCCGGCCTTGGTCATATAGACGGCTTTGGACGATTGCAGCCGGGTATCCAGCGCGTCAGATTTCATCTTGGCCGCGCGTACCGCCACTTCGGCAGGTATTTCACCCTGGCCTATCCCCTGTAACGGCACGCCTGCTTGGGTATCGGCGGCATAGGAAGTATTGATGGTGGCATCGGAAGGTGTTTTGCTCCGCGCCAGCATTTCGTCTGCCTTGGACAGGGTGGCGGTGTCAGGTTGCGGGACAGAGGTTTCTTTCTGTTTTTCCTGTTCGCGTACGATTTCCATGTCAAACATGTTGCGGTATGCAGCCTTTGTTTCCATACCGGTAACTTTGCCGTCTTTGTCGTAAATCGGTACTTCCACCTCTACCGGCTGCCTGCCTAACGAATGAAGCCGGATACGGTCACCAACTTCCGCGCCGCTGCGTTCCATTGCATCGGGAATGTCCACGCCCCATACCGTGCGCTCTTTGCCGTCCCGTTCCAGTACGATATACGGGCTTTCCTTATTTTGGGTATTATGAAGATAGGGGGCACTGCCTACGGTCACGATACGCTCGCCCTCGGCAGGTACGGATGAATGTTCGCGGGTTGGCACTGCCTTTTCAGACGACCTATCAGGATTTTTGTTATGGTGAGGTGATGGGGAATTGCTTTCACCGGCTTTAACCGGTTCGCGCGTGTGCCGTTCTTCCACGCCGTTCAATGCTCGTTCCTCACGCAGGTGGTCGAGATAAGCCAAATCTTCTTTGGTCGGACGGTAACCAGCGGTACGGATTCCCCGGCTTTCTGCTGCAAGAAACATCGCACGCTTAAATTCTTTGCTGCCCGTCAGTTTGATGTTGTCCCAGCCTTTTTCTTTGACTACTTCCAACATATCATTGACAGTTTGTGCATCCGAACGGGCCGTGCTCAATTTGTTGCCTTTATCAGTAAACATTACGGTCGTGCCGTTTTCGGCAGACATATATTTACCGTCTGAAACGATATAGCGGTGGGCAATACTGTCCGGCGGGATATTGTAGTTCAGATCGAGAACGGCTTTTCTACCCTCATTTTGCAAAGCCCGCAGCGGTTCGGTATCCGATTCCCGTTGTGGAGGCGGCTCGGCTCTATCTTGAGTTGGGACGGGACGGTTGCCGGGCTGCGGCGACTGCCATCCTTGTTCAGTCTTGGTAAACATGACCGTCCGCCCACTTTCGGTAATACCGTAATAAAAATTGATGTCTCCCGCAGCATCCAAGTCTTTCTGTATGGCTTCGGGTGAGGTGCGGACATAACGTATATCGGTTCTGGCATCATCGAGTTGATACTTGGCAAAGTCGGATTCGTAAAAATATTTTGCCTTGCCGTGCTCATCTGTTTCCAACGGTGGAGCGTCGCCGAAATGACTGCCGGTACGGCCGATACCGTATGGATGATCGGGATCAATCGGCTGATAAGGTTCGGTTGGCCGCTCACGCCGTTTTTCCGCGTATTCGATGCCGTTGAGTTCTGCCTGACTTGAGGTTACAGCTTGCAATGTTTCGGTTTGTTGAATCATCTCTTCTTCCTTCTGTTTGCCGGACTGTTCGGATGCAGGGCTTTCAGACGACCTATCCGAGGATTCTGCCGTATGACCACGCTCCGCTGCTTGCTGCCGTGCCTGCCATTCAGCAATCTCGTCGGCAATGACCTGTTCCATATCTGTATCAAGCCGTATGCGATGCTCGGACTCGGGAGCGGCCAAATTCCGACCTTCTGTCAAAGCCTTTCTGACGGCTTCGATGCCCGCCAATTGGTGCAGGTCGTTGTAGTCGCTCGGCAGTTTCGGTCTGCCTTGTTTATCCATTCCCGCCGTCTGTTGAAACTTCTGAATCTGCTGCATACTGAATTCCGGTTCGATGGCCACGGCACGATCGCCGAAAAAGGTCGCCGCCTGCCGGGCAGAATGCAAACCTTTTCCCGATGCGTCGTTATCGACCGCAATCGTTACTTTGGTGTCGGATGGTAGATTTCGCGCCAGCGTTTCGGACACCTTGACCATATTGTCTGCATCGAAAGCTACGATAACAGGCTGTCCAGTCGCTTGATGGATACTGGCGGCGGTGGCGAAACCCTCTGCTATCACCACGCCGTTTGAAATTTTGGATGCATCGCCGATCACCGTATAACCGCCGTCTTTTCGACCGTCTTTCAAAAAGCGTTTGTCGCCGGTAGGATCAATAGATTGCAGGTTGTACAGTTGGCCGTCGTAGAAAACAGGGATTTGCAGTCTCAGGCTGTCGTTGTATTCGTTTTGGCGGATACCTGAAATCACGGCGGGATCGGTTATGCCTTTGGCAGTAAGGTAGGGGTGTGCCAATGTGGCGGGCACACTCTGCGCCCATATTCTTTGCGCCGTCCCCTTCACACGTTCGTAGCCTTCTTGCCGCAACCGCTCTGCTTCAAGCCGTTTGGTTTCGGATTCTGCCTGCCGCCGGGCTTTTTCGGCATCGGAAAGCGGAACATAGGGTTTTTCAGGCCGCCAGCCGTTCTGCCGTGCATGATAAAACAATGTACCGATACTGATATGTCCGGCTTTGAACGACTTCCAGGCCGCTTTTGCGTCGCGGGCGTTGTAATTGCCGCTTGTCTGAGACCATTCATCCCACAGGTGGAAACCGTCTTCACCCATTTCGTCCTTGACGGCCGCACCCATACGTATCCACATATCGCGGTCGTCCGCACCGATATGGCTCAACGCCGCCCGAATTTCATCATATTCCGCCATTTTTATTTCCTTCATATGATCCAATGCAGCTTAATGCACCGCCAGTGTTGTCGTAGTTGCTCATAATGTATTCTCCAAAATAATAATGGCCGTCTGAAAACTTCAGACGGCCTATAAGAAATTTGAATCGGGCTTTGTAATTATTACTCAAATACTATTTCTTCATTTAGCTTATTGTAAATTTCAACTTGAGTTTCTACCTGTAACTTACTCACTAACCACCCTCTTAGTGATGCTTGATGAATAAACTCTTCAATTCTATTGACACCTTTGAGTTCTTTTAATGTTACAACTACACCGAATCGTATTCCCTCTCCATCCTTTTTTTTAAGACGTTCAATGGTTTTAACACTCATTCCCCATTGTGGGTTGGCTGTATTGAAAATAGATTTTGCTTTCTTACTCGGTGTAAAAGACTCACAAATATGCTTGGTATTATCCCATTTTCTAAAAAGGGCCCGTGCGGACTCTTCCTTGATATAACCGGGTGCATCATCGAAGTGTTGTCTATCATTATTAATTGGTTTTATCCCTTCATCGTTCAATCTGCCGAATGTTATATTCAATTCTGTATTAGTATAATCCACCCCTTGGTTGCGTGAACATCTAGGAAAATAGCACATTGTGACCTTCGCAACATAAGGATACTTGCCATCCGATACAGGAACTGGAAAATTATAATTATACGAATTATATTTTTCCGAAACATCTGAAACAATAAACTTAATTTCATCTTCTGGAGTGGAAAGGATTTCCTCTATTTTGATCGGGATCACCCCATTACCAATCAGAATCATTTCTTCAAACGATTGTTTAGCATTCCAGCCTATTGCGGAATCAATTAACAATGCTTTTGCCTCTTCACGTTTTAGCCCCATAATATAAATCAAATATGCCAATTTCCTAGCGACAAGAGGGGCTGCAAAACTGGTTCCTGCAACTCTTGCTGAGCCCAATGGTTCACATACGTTAATATAGCTTTTATTCCCACCGCCATAATAGGCAATGTCAGGTTTCGTAAAAAATGATAATACGATACCTTGTCGAGAATAATCTGCCGGTTTGCCTTCAAAATCTACTGAACTGACAATTAGTGAATTTAATGAATCAGCAGGGGAACCAATCTTCGTACGTTGTCCATTTTTCATTGCTCCGTTCGTAGCAGCAATAACAAAAATCACATCATTTTCAAATTGGATTTCATCTAAGGCGGCGGCTTCAGCGGAAATAAAATTAGCTTTTATCTCATCATTAGATCCAAGAGATAAATTCCAAACTTTGATATCGCTATTTTGTGACACAATTTCTTTAATTTGTTTAATAATGTTAAACGAATTAAATCCAGTATGCAGAGATACACCAAAATGACGAACTTGAAACCGACCACAACCATCATCAAGATGTTTGTTTAAGTTAGGGGCATCTACAATTAATGATGACACTGCTGTTCCGTGTTTATAATCAGCCGGTTCTTTACGGATATCGTCAGATATCAAATCATGATAGTCAACCCATTCACTGAAATAAACCCTTGAGTCAAATAATGTATCAATAACACCTATAATTGGCTCGTTTTTAGGAGAAGGTATAGGTATTTCTACCTGATCTTCCATACTCTGAAATTCTTCTGGTGATAGTGATGAGAAATTCTCAACAGCCATTGAAACCAGATAGGGAATTTTTGAAAGGACTATTTCAACATTTTTTTCATCAAGTAAAGCAGTAGTACTATCTAACACATTAGCATTTGATACATCTATATTGATCTTCCTTAAGAGATCATGAATATCTGTTTTAACATCATAAAATGTAATAATGGAATTTTTCAGATTTTGCTTTTCTGCTTTCTCAATATCAAATTTTTCAACATAGCAGGAATCTTTCAGATATTGCTTAAAAGTATTTTTTTTAAAAGGATAGTTATCATACTGCAAATTATCAAATGTTTTTGGATTGTTGAAAGCTTGAGTAGTTAATTCGCCACTTGGAAATGATTGTTGAAATAATGCAATAATTTGGCTAGAAATAGCAATCGTTTTATCTAAAATATCTCTAGAAATATAATGGGTAATTATATGTTTTGTTTTATCCGAATTGAATTTCGCACCGACTACTGTATGAGTAGGTTCAAAATTTGTACCACCATTTAAATAGCCGTTTATACGGTTACTTTTAGCAATAATCCGATCATAGTAAACACTAACTAAAACACCATCAATAATCCTATTGTCACCCCACGTCTTCTTAACCTTTATTAATGACTCATGGAGATCCTTAAGTCTAGATAATTTAACAATTAAATTATTAGATAGTTTAATTGGTCCTCCTCCCCCATTACGCTTTTCTTGGATAAATTTATTGCCCTTCAATGTCAGAATATTATTCATTTTTCAGCCTCATTTTTTAATTCTCTTGACACACTACTTTTTGATATACCTGTTAGCATTTCTATCTCACGTACCGTAAATTGCAAATCATGCAATTGATTAACCGTTAGTGTTTTTCCTTTATGCATACTTCTTAAAAGACGTTTCAAATAATCATATGGATCATTAGAATCACTAAAAGCCAATGATGTCCTAATAAGATTTTTTAGGTCTCCTGGATTTGGGATACTTTTAGTACTTTTTATAATTTTCTTGAAAAGACGCATATCTTTTGCTGCATGCTTGAATTGTTTCAATAGATGGTTAAGAATGACTTCAGCGACTTCAATTCTGTCATCTTCTGAATACCTATCGAAATCGATGGTCGCATCAAAACGTCTAACTAAGGCTTTGTCTAAATTTGAATACAAATTTGTAGTAGCAATAATTAGAGCATCAGGATTCAAACTCTCTAAGGCTTTTAGAAATGTCGAGGTAACACGCCCCATCTCTCGAATATCATTTTGATTAATGCGATCTAATGCAATCGTATCTATCTCATCGAAAAGAATAATGTAGTTCTTTAAAAATGGCAGCTTGTTGATTTCACCAAAAACGTGTGTCAGATTTTTAGCAGTTTGCCCTAACTTACTGTCTACCAAATGGCTAAAGTCTACCATCAGTAACTCTCTATTAAGCAATCTCGCAATCTGTTTTGCACTTTCTGTTTTACCTGTACCTGGAGAGCCAACAAATAAAAATTTATTAATCCCAATATTATGATTTACTGCATTAATTATTCCTTTTAAATCGTTTGTAATAGTTGTGGGCAATGGTAGTGGTCCGGTATCTAATTTTACAGGCACAAGATTGTCACTATGGTTGCCATTTTGAGGAACAAATCTATCTGACTGAGATATTAATCCCATAATATATTGTGCAAGTTGCGAATCACCTACTTTATCGAAACTACGAGCAATTGTGATTGCTTGATTTCGAAATTCAGCTTCTTTGTTCTCAAAATGGTATTTGATTAAATCAAGTACATCAGCTTTTTTCATACGACATTTCCTCTCTTAATGAATTATACAATACATTTGGGACAAATTTAAGCCAATTAGGGACAAATTTAAAAAAATAACAACGCAACTAAAAGTCACAAAACCAGACATTATTCAATTGATATGACTGGCATATTAGTAAAATGAAAATAAGGCATATATCAGTTAGTTTGCGATTTTCATTTCCAAACAAAAAATACCGCCGTCGGATTGACGGCGGTTCATCAACGCCTTCCCTGTTACCAAAAAACAGCCCGTCTGAAAACCATCATTAAGCAGATTCTGTGTGTATCTCTTTCGTGTTGACCGTAATACCTGATGTCTCTTTCAATATACTGGCAATAACGGATAGGCTGCCTTCGCCCCAATTGCGGGTAATTACCGGAACTATCTGCGCGACAAATTCCGGTGGGCTGCCAGCCGGAATAATCGCTTCCAGTACCGAACGAGCCAGTTCTTCAGCGTTAACCGCGTCACGCCAGTTGAAATTTTCCATCTCCTCCGGCGAAACATATGCAGGTTTAGAAACCTCAACCGGTTTCTTTGCCTCAATATGTACATTCAACTCGGGAACATGTGGGATAGGCAGGAAAGCACGATCTTTGAGGGCAGGGTCTTCATCATAGATAATCTTTTCTGCATAGATAGCGGGCATCCCTGCCATACTGATGATGCAGTCGGAATTCGGCATGACCTTGAGTTCGTCGGGATTCATAACCGCACGTTTCTGATCGCTGATACTCACTCCACTACTGCTGCTTTTACCTCGGGAACGGGACGTTCCTTTCGCCTTATAGGTATAAAAGCCGATCAACTTACTCAATTCTTCCGCATCGTTTTGTTCGCGAGGGGCAAAAATCATACGGACGGCAAAGTTGGAAAAGAACGTCTGCCGTGCCGTACTGCCATATACTTCTTCCACCTGTGAAGGAGTTTGAAAGACGAGAATAGGGCGGATACCGTAACCGGCCAGATAGCCCACCCCTTTTTCGATGGCAGGGATATTGCCCAGCGCGGTAAATTCGTCTAATAGCAACAGACACTGGTATTTCAATTTGGGGTTGTCAGACGGCAGACCCTGCTGGACATTGACATCGCATAACTGGCTGAAAAACAGTTTCAATAACGTGCTATATATTTTCAATTCGTTGGGAGCAACACCCAAATAGATGGTTGTCGGTTCCATGCGCAGTCTATCTAAGCGGAAATCGTCGCCACTTGTAGCAGCCTCTACCGCAGGATCAAGGAAGATTGACAAAGGTGCATTCATTGTTGATAAGACGCTTGCCGCCTCTTTGTCTGCTTTTTGGAGAAAATCCCTCAGTAAGAATACACAGTTCCTACTAAGACTTGCCGTAGAAGAAATAGCACGCAATTCCAGTTCGTCATTTATCCATTCCTTCAAAGTCTTACCGTTGGCGGGGGAGGTAAGTCGGAAAAGATTGGTCATTGTTGTCATATTTTGCATTAGATTGAGATCACGTTCCTTCTCTGTTTCAATCAAATACAGCAGCAGTCCTGTGAACAATTTCTGTGCAGCTTCTTGCCAAAAATTCGAGCCGTCCTTATCGTCATTTTTAAGCGGATAAAAAATCGCCGCCACGGATAGTGCATCCTTATAGGTATAAACAGGATCGCGGCGTACATAAGTCAGCGGATTCCAACGATGACTGATCAACGGCGCGTCAGGCTCTTCGACGTGGTAAGGCATCGTTCCTGACGGATTGAAGAAAAATACCTTCTGCCCGTGTTTGGCTCGGAAGCCGGCGGTAATCAGAAAGTTTTCCTTCTTTATATCGTTGACCACCATACTGTGTCGGTAATGCAGGCAATTGGGTATAACAAAACCTATACCTTTACCGCTTCGGGTACGGGCAGCCAAGTAGAGAAAACCATCGTTTGACCAACGCAGATATTTCCCTTTGTATTTGCCCAAAATCAGGTCCGGCACATCCTTTCCCTTTTTGCGTTTCTTTGCTGACGGGTTATCTAACAACCCCGATTTCCTGATTTCGCGCTCGCTCGCAAACCTTGAAGAGCCGTGCAACTCCTTTCTTTTTCCCCTCAGAACCGAGACCAGTAACATAATCAGTCCGACAACAGGGATGGCGGCTGCAACTGCCGTCGAAACCTTCAACGGAAAAACCATGCCTTGCGGTAATCGGTCGAAATGCTGCCAATAGGCATAAAGCAAAGATAACGACGGTGCAGTTTTAAGTCCCAGCCATTTCGTATAAACCACCGCTCCTAGATACAGACCGACACATATGGTAGTAATAGCTAGTAGCAGGGATAGCAGAATGTCGGTTACGGGTTTTCTCATTACAAATACTCCAAAATAAAGCCCGCCAAAAGGCGGGCATAGAAAACTCAGTATGTGGCAGGTGGTTGTGCCAGTCGTTATTTCTGAACCGGCTGTCCGACGGAAGTTTTCATCATGTCGTGAATACCGCCGGAAACCTTTTCACGAGGGCTGGTTCGTATAATCTGCATCTCTTTGCCAATTACTTCAAACACGGTTTTTGCAGAACCATCTCGCCCCTGAACCTGCCGAGACTGTACTTCCCCCCATACCTGCAGGCAGTCACCTTTTTCCATAAGTCTGCATACGGTTTCTGCCTGCCCTCCGTACAATATGACGGAAAACCATTCGGTGCGCTCTTTCTGTTCGTGCGTCTCACGGTCGTTCCACGTTTTTTGTACAGCTACCGACACGTTCGTAACCGTCCGACCGTCAGGCATATACCGTAATTCTGGATTACGTCCTAGGTTGCCCATAATTTCGATTTTGTTGACATACGGCATAACGAACCTTTCTTTTTGTTAGTATCTAAATCTTAAAATATTGAGATTGGACTTCAAATGGAAAGCCAAAAAAGTAATGAATTGTTGCAGCATAGTCCGATAAAACAAATCTTGATGACCCCAGAAATTTGGACGGGCATAACATTTACCAATTACTACGTTTGGATGAGTCAAGGACATCTCATTCCCGCTCACGCGGGATTTCTTGTATTTTCCCTGATTTCTGTATATCTCTACAGCAAGGAAATAAAGAAGAGAGTTTCACTAATCTTAAAATTCAGTTGCCTGCTGCCGTTGGCTTTTCTGTTCGGTAAAATCGATGCCATACATTTCTACAATGCCAAATTTGGCATTTATTCCGAATATCTGAATTTTTCGGTCTCTATTTGGGCATTCTTCATATTGTTGTCCTCCATTCCCGCACTGCTGATGTTGGTAGTAGGTTTGGGATTCTTTTGTAGGGCTACAAAACAAAAAGGTTGGGCAGGGTTAAAAACAGGGATTCATTCCGTATCTGCCTTTATTTTGTCTTTCGGGTTTATTGTGCTCGGACAGCAAATTGAAAAATGGCATATGCTTCCATTACTGGCTGACACCTACTTGGTTTCAGACTGTAATCCGGAAAACAAATACGGTAACGGACGATATATCCGTAAAGACCATAAAACCTGTTACAGGGTAGGTTTCAAGGGATTTACGCCTATTCTGCTTCCATTCCACGCTCCAAAACCATAACACCGGGGAATAGGTGAGTCAGTATTTGATAAGTATGTTTTTCAAAAATGACAGTCTTATCTTGATACCACTTCCCGCCCAACGTCTTAATAAAAAGGCCTTCCTTCTCTGAATACACAACAGAAGCAAGGTCTTCTTTCCGGTAAAGATGTGTGCCACCGTCTTTGACCATAAAGCCCTTTCTGCCGAACGAAACCGTCGGCAGGGTGAAGAAAAAGGCAATCTGCGTTAACAACCATAAGAACACATAAAACACAAATTGCATCACTACATCCAAATGAAGCAGGGAAAAATCTTCATTATTGAAAGTGAAGTAAAGAACCGATAGCCATAGGGCAGCCAATGCCGTTGAGTACATCAAGAAAGGACGTAGTATCGGGGCTTTAATACGTCCCTCATCAAATCCTTCGTCATCCATATAAACCAGCATATCTGACTCCTTTCATGAAAACGAAAAGGTCGTCTGAAAAAATTTTCAGACGACCTTGTATTACTGTAAACGCCCTTTATTTCGCCCCCTTAGTTCCCACCGATCTACTTCTCTGATCGACTGATTTTGGCAATTCCAAGTGGAGGGGGGCAAATTTATTCTCAATTTTGGCAGCTATATAATCAACAACCATGCTAATCGTTCGAGTTAGAGGGTTAACCGCCATACAGCAAATGAGAAAAAATATCCCAAAAGGATCGGAAATCTGAAACTCAGTTCGCCCGTAATAATTCAACGTCACACCTAAATTAAGATTTAATACGAACATTGCAGATGAATATAATAAATTCATAGTAAGCCCAAAATCCAACACGCTCCGGAAAGTATCCACTACTACTTTAACCAAAATATAGATTAACCAAGTGACAATATATAAGCTATACCAGGTAGTAGGTACTAAATTCATCATGGTATTGGGTATATTCATCGAGTAACCTAATGCACCCAGACAGAAAAGAGTTATCCATAAACCCCTCAAATACGTATGATCATGTAAGATTTTCTTCAGAATTTTCATCATTGCTCCTTAACCCATTTCAGAGGACCTTGTATTACTGTAAACGCCCTTGCATAGCGTAGTATTTTTCGACAGGATCGAAGTAAAGTTCGGTCATGCGGGTTTTTTCAAAGTAACAGATAACGTCAATAGTGGAACGGACAGTGTTAAGAATATAACCGGGATCCATAGTTTGGCCGGTAGCTGATTCTTTGGCCAACTGCATGATGCGGTAGTGAACATCACGAGCACTGTTTGCATGAACGGAAGTCAGTCCTCCCGGGTGTCCGGTATTAAGAGCGGCAAGATAGTCCCAAGCCTCATCACCCCTTAATTCCGTCAAAAAAATCCGTCCCGGTTTAAGCCGCATACACGCCGCAATAATCATTTTGGCTGTGATGTGCCCACTGTAAAACAAATGTGCATGGTTAGCGTGCAAAGGTAGATCGAGTTCGTGAGTGTCTTCAATAGTAACCAGCCGTTCATGAGCGGGAATCATGTCGGCCAGTGTCTTGGTAAACGTAGTCTTACCCGACCCCGTACCGCCTACCATGCAAATATTCAACCTCTGTGCTATCGCAATTCTGAAAAATTCATTCAGTTCGCCGTTGGCTTTATGTTCCAACATTTTGTACTGCCAGTCGGTCAGTTTGACGTCATACGGTAGCTTCATCCTGTCGGATACGTCACGGACCCAGCGGCTCTCTATTTCGATTTCTGACTCTGTACGACGTTCTGCCACGCCGTGCCCCGATACGTCGTTAAAACCATTCAGACGACCTGTATCAAGATAGTCCGACATCGTGAAACGGCTGTTCGAAGGTTTGCGGAAAGCAAAAACAACCGTTCCGTTTTCGCAACTGGGGGACATCATGATGTGGCCGCGCTCACCGTCGGGTAACGTTACCGAATGAATGGGGGATTCGTATGAGATATGCTTTTTATTGTAAGTACATAGCGTATTTGCCAGTTTTTCCAATACGGGCAGGGGTAAATCAGGTCGTTCAATACGGCGGCAGCCGTCGGCATCTTCAAGAAACACTTCCCCAGGTCGGTTTATGAATACTTCGGTTACTCCAGGGGTATTGAGATATTCCGTCAGCTTCAACTTGTCCAGTAGATTGCGTGACGAAACAGAATTATCGTGAACCATTACATATTCCTTTGTTATTAACGGCTTGTTCTATAACTGCCAGTCAGAGGCAGTTATAGAACAAGCCGCTCCTTTTAAGTGAGCGGCTTCGGGTCAATATCGGTTGGAGACGGTTACGTTTTCATATACCCCTGAAAAATCTACATCACGGGCAACAAAGACCATGATTTCCGTGCCTTGATTGACGTATCCGGTTGGTGGAATGTTGATGCTGTTCTTCAGGGCTTCGGTAGCCATTTCCTGTGTAGCATCGCTCGTATTTTCATACGAAATGTGGTTGTTATTACCCGACGTGCGGTTCTGTCCGTTACTGAATCCGTTGCCTATGTCGCCAATCATGCTGATCATGATGGCACCGCCGAACCGCTGCCAAAAGTGATAATTCACTTTGGCAGGATGCCCTGATGCGCCGAGCGAATCGCCGCCGGGACTGTCCAGGGCCACACGGATGCCTTCCGGTGTCTCCAATGTATTCCACAAAACAAAAACTCGGGCCTGACCATGTGTTAGCGCGGAAGTCTGTTCGCCGATAATGGTAGAACCACGCTCAACCAGCAGCGTCTTGCCGTTGGCCGAATAGACGTCACGTGCCACTTGGCAACGGGCTAAACCGGGATGGGTTGTGACAATCTTTGTGGTAGTGACACAGGGAATACCCGTACCGCGATTCAACACATAGGTTAAGTCGCCGCGATTCTCAGCAACGGTAGGCTTATAATTTCCAGGGCTCAGTCTTGCGGTTAGCGGGTTGCCCGAAGAGATTGACGAACCTACATCCGTTTCTCCGACAACCGTACTATCAGGGCGTATGTTAGTAAGTGTCGCTGCCGCAGCGCCTGAAACTGTTCCTTCATCCATGCCTTGAGGGGATAGGTCCACATTAAAACGCTCGTCAGGCGGAATTTCTGTTGTACCGCCCGTTTCAGAGCCCTTTTCAGGGTCCGTTTCCGTAAGCTGTGGATTTGATGCAGATCTTGCTTCACTCGCCGCGGCAGGCTCGGATGCTGCGGCTGGCGGAGTATCGGGAGCCATTTCTAAAATTTCATCTTGCTCTGCTTTAAAATTTTTACTGTCTGCCTTACCGTCAACCACTTCCTCTTCCGTTTTTTTCTCTACTTCGTCGGAACCTCCGGAATAATTGAACAGAGCGGCTGCGGAAACTCCGGCAACAGCCAATGCAGCAAACAGGAACATCATGTTTTTCATGGTGCTCCTGCTTTTAACATTCAGGTCGGTAGGAATGCCGCGTTCAATACTGTTGTCACCGATACGTTCTTGCAGGCTCGGTTGTTCATCATCGGGTCTGATTTCGTTTTGTTTCATTTTTTATCCTTTTTCATACGGACGGTTCGGCTTTGAGTACTGCCGGTCAGATTGAACTTACCTTGCGGGTTGTAACTGCGGTTCTCTATACCGAGAACTGCGTTATTCAGCCGCAAAACAAATTTTTCTGCCGTTTCATGGACAATTAACGTATCGCCTTCAACATGGCTGTTTACGGCAGCTTCAGATCCATCGGCATTTACCCTGAATACGGCCGGCAAATCTTTAGCATTGTCATAACGGAAGTAGGTAAAACGGCCGTCGTCGTAAATTTCGGTCGGTGCCAATGATTTTTTGCCGCGCCCCCAATAATTCCGGTTATAGTCGCCACCGCTAGGATTACGTGCTTCGTTTGCACGTAAAACGGCAGCAGCTTCAAGCTGTTTCGACATTTCAGCCCGTTGCCGTTTGCGGACATCGTTCGGATAGAGAAATTCCAATACAAACGTAGGCGGATGATTTTGATCTGCCATTTTTAAATCAAGCGAATAGCGGCGTTTTTTGTTGGATACCATCAATAAGTTGGTGGACGGTTGGGGTTTGGTTGGTTTGAAAAAAATGTTGTTTCCGCGAACCTTCACCCCCCAGGCCTTACCATATCCCGTTACCAAACCTTCATTCACGGGATTGGCGACATCAACCGTTTCTCCTTCCTCCAACTGAACCAAAGTTGCATATCCGACTTTTGCCCTTACAACCACAACATCATAGGGATTATGGTTGATACTTTGAATCCTTTTGTCATATGGTGAGCGGTTGGGATTGACTGCGGCAAAGGCCGTCTGAAAAGACAAACCGGCCACAAGGCCGGTTATCAGCAAGGTTTTTTTCATCATTGCGCAACCTCTTCGGTAACGTTGTAACTTAACACTTGAAAGCCCAGGGGGTTAATATCTCGAACCGACTCGGTCATTGGAGTTGTCTTAAACTCAAAGGCAATAGTGGCAATCATTTTTTGCGGCGGTGCCGGTTTGATTTCGGAATTGCCCACAGGAACCAACCGTTTTTCAAATCGTACCTGCGCCATATCGCCTACAAACGAGATATTGGTCACCTTTACAAGCACTTCGGCATTTTGTTTCAAAACCTTATGCGGTGCAGTTGGACTTTCGTAAAAAGCTCGGTATTTGGCTTGAACTTCGGGAGAATTGAAGAGTTTTGTCGTATCATAGGTCGCCTGAACCGTATTCCAGTTATAACCTTCGCGGAACATGACATATTGGCGCAGCCAGTGCCGGTTAATCACTTCATCGTAAGTCATCTGTTTGTTTTTAATAGTAGTTACGATATTGGTCTCTCCCGTGGTCTTATCTACTTCGATAACAAAGGGAAAGGCCTCTTTTAAGGGCGTAAGACTGGTAACGGCAACAACAGACAAACCTGCAATAACTAGTCCGCCAATGCCGACGCGCTTCCAAGTGCTTGCATTTTGCTGTGCGATATCCACCAAGGTTTTTTCAAATCCCAGTGCCATCCGGATCATTTGATCTACTTCTTTGCCGATGCGTTTTTTTTGCTCTTTCTGGAACTGTTCTTCATTCTGCGGTTGTTTGGTTTTTTTACGGAAAAACATTATCGTGCTCCGGTATGTTGCTGAACGTTAATCGGAAATGCCTGCCCATAAGGTTGTTTGGGTGCTGAGGAGCAGGCGGCCAGAACGGCGGCAAGTGCAGCCAATAAAATCACTTTCATATCAGTTTCCTTTTTTAAAAGTACAAAAAAGCCCGCACAGTGGATACTGTCGGGCTTTTAACGCTCAGGTATAAAATCAGTTGTCGTACCAATCTCTGCGGTCGGAACTGACCATTCCTACCAATGCGATAGGGAACACCAAAGCCATCATAATGGCAGGACCGATGTTGTTATGACGGTTCAAATAGGCAATAAATACCAAACCGAACAAGATACCGACTCCTAGCAACATTTTCATAACGGAATTTCCTTCCCTTTATTTGATGTTATCAAAGGCATAGTCATTAACAAACGCGCTCCAGTCGCGGCCGTTATGCAGGTTTTTGACCGTAACGCTTCTTCCATATCTGTCGAGCAGGTAGATGGTATAACTATGAGAAGCCCAGCCGAAAATACTTTGTCGGTACTGCGCCTGATCGAAGTTTTCCCAGCGAATGCCGCGAATGCCTTCAGACCACGGAAAAAGACCACTGTAATACCATACACCGGTCTCATCCATATAGGCACGGCAACAGGAAAGTCGGAACAGTATCCAACCGAACGCAACCAGATACAGCAGTGTCAGACCGTAGAATACCGTTTGTGCCGCGCTTTTACCCAATGCCAATCCGAGCATCCCTGAAATAACGGCAAAGGCGGAAGACACAACAAACAGATAGAGCAGGATGCCTATAACAAAATACTGGATATACGCTACCCAAGACAGGCGTGCAGTCATGTTCGACTCCTATCGATTAAATTAAGATGGGCGTTTGTTAGACACCGGGGAGACACCGCCGCCGCTACGGCGATTGGAGGCCGCATTGAGTGTGGCAGCCCCGGCTCGACCTACTAAACGGCCTGCCGTACCTAAACCACTTGCGAGAGACATCATATGACGGGAAGCTCCCGACACAGCCGCACCACCCGTCAAAGCTGAGGCAATACTCGGAATGTTGAAAACGACGACTAGGAAGATGATGGTTTGTAACAAAAACAGCGGTGGTAGTACTTCGGCGGCAGCGTAATCGGCAATACCGCCAGACATGGCCATGTTAATCGCCTTATCAAATGCCGCCATCTGAATTTTAACCAACAGAACAAACATCGTGCAGGTTAGAATATGGTTCAAACACTGGCCGATCCAATTGATCGCGTACTGCCGCGTTGCCGGAAACAACAGGCAGCCGAGAAATACAGGTCCGATCATCAGAACCAAAGCCAAGGAAATTTTAGCGACCATGTAGAAGGCAAAAGACAGCCCGACAACCAATGCTCCACAAATAGTGATAACTAGACCTATCTTGATAACAAGTCCGAAATGTACGGCTATCTCATACCATTGATGTTGATCATGTAGTTCTGATATCTTATCAAGCAAATCCATTAACAATTTCCAACTGGCATCCATTGCCGACGCATCCACTTTGTAGCCGCCGGCAAAGATTCCAGCAATCTCGTCCGGCATTCCGTAAATGATATGGGCCAATTTCATGTAAGTCGCCGGAGCCAACGAGAGCCCGATAATCAACATCCATCCGCAGCATTTTTTGAGAAAATCCACGGCCAGAACATCAAGACTAGAATTGTAATAATCCCAAATGACAAGCAGTACGTAAAAAGAAAAACAGGCGACGAATAGCGGTGTAACCTGCCCGATAAAGTCGCCCGTCTTATCTAACAGGTTCTGCCCCAAATCCGCCCCGAGCGTTTTGGCCACGTCGGCAAAAAAGGTTGACATAAACGTCTCCAATAAGAAAACCACCGTCGAAACGGTGGTTTTAGCTAGTTAATCAGTGTTTATTTTTCAGGACGAGGATATTTTTTATCACAATCAATATTCGTATTGTTAATCCGATTTTGACGGATGCAACTGTTACGTTGTTTATTGATTTCAGATAATTCCCTATCCTTGTTCATCTGTTGATAAAACTTCTCTTCTTCGGACTGACCGCAGGCGGATAATAATAATGCCGCACAAAGCAGCCCCGATAGATGAAGTTTCATTTCAGATGTCCTTTCAGTTGTTAACTACAAGCCGTATTCGAGTTGTTAATCCGATTTTGACGAATACAACTATTGCGAGCCGCACGTTTTTTTACTTGGACTTTTTCATCCAGTGCCATAAACCGTTCCATCATATCCAGTTGGGTTTGGTTTTGCTGGATATAGGCATTTTCCAAGGCAATGCGATTTTGTAGGTCTGCGGCCGCTTTCGCATCTTGGGTAGTATTTACCCTATCCATCAACGCCTTAATGTTTTGGAAGCGTAGTTCTGAATCCTTGATGGCTTTCAGAGTCAGATCAAAATGTTTGATCAAACGCTCATTATCCGCGTTCTGATTATAGCCTTTGGAACTCAATAGATTGTTAAAGTTCCCACCTTTCGTCTGCATGGCTGCATCATAAACCGATTTCCACTCATCAGGCAGTTGTTCAAGTGCTTCGGTTTTCAGGATATTGCCCAAATTACGGTTGCCGGTCAGGGCTTTGACTTGGTTCTTCAATTCGGTAATTTGCTTGATCTGGTTTTGAATTTGTTGCCCCAATTGAACACCCTGCTGAATGGCTTGGGCGACAGAGGCACCGTCGAAAACCGGAATACCGCTCGCCATCGTCGGGGCAGAGGTAACAACCATCAGACCCAAAGCTAATGCCACCGCTGTTTTTTTGACTTTGTACAGTTTCATCGAAATCTCCTACGAATAATGAGAAACGCCGCATTGTGCGGCGGATGGGTGAGGCCGTCCGTAAACGGCAGGAAAGTAAAAGGCCGTCTGAAAACAGTTTCAGACGGCCTATGTGTTTATATTTCAGTGAATATTTGCGTTCGGCTTTTCTCCTTCGAACTAAGTGGATGTTTTACCAGATACAGCCTGATAAAGCAGTGGCAGCCAAACATCGGGGTCTTCGCTGCCAGTTTCTTCCATAATGCGGTGCATCAGGGCAACATTCTCTGATGTGCCTGAAAGTACGACCAATTCGTCATGAAAGTCGTGTAAATCAAGAGTGGCGAACGTACTCTGCTTACTTTGCTTAATCAGGAAAATACGGCTCTCAACCGGTAATTTGAGAAGTTCGGCGCATTCTTTATCGGAAAGGCCGCATTTCATGTAAGATTCTTTGCTGCCGTCAGGGTTAGGTAGGAAAATTTTGGTCGGCGTTTGCTGTACGATGGCCGCAAAATTGGGGGAGTTGGCGGCATCTTCCGGTGACTGGGAATCCAAAAGTAAAAACTCACCTGATTTACGGCCGGTTTTCAGTGTTTTAAGCATCAAATCGGCTGTAATATCAAACCGGTCGGCATACCAGAACTCGGCAATGACCGAAGCCATCAAACTGCCTTCATCTGCCACACGATCTGCCATTATTTCCTTCAAATACAGCAGATAAGCCAATACCGGACCTGTCGGCTCGTAATCATCTTTCAAGATACAGGTTACGTCCAGACCGATACGGAAAAACGCTTCCGGATCAAAGCGGTTTGACAGGCTGTCCAAGCACCATGCAAATTCTCCGCCCTCACTGCGGCACCACTTGGAGAGACGCGTACGCAAAGAGTTTGGCGCGGTAGAGTATGGCAAGTTGTCCAGAAGGGTGCTGAAATTACGCAGGTCAAACTCCAGTTCGTAGAGTGTATCGACTGCCAACTTGATTTGCCGTTCCTCCGAAGCGTCTGCGCCGCCGGCACATTGTTTGACCAAGCGGTACAGGAAACTACGGTGTTTCGGCTGATCGGGCAGTTGGAACGGGTTAAAGCCGTTGTCAACGCCTTCTTCGACCGCGTAGTAAGTTCCGCCTAATGCCCGAACGAAGATTTCCATCCCCCTATCTAAATCCAGAACAAACAGATAAGGATCAAACCGCGCCATAAAGGTCAGAATTGCGGTTTCCAGAGCGGTTTTACCCGTACCGGTTGCTCCAGTAATCAAAGTATGTCCCGCAATCCGTTTGCCGCGCATATTAATGTCTTTGCGGCTGTAATGCAGGTTCAGGTTAAACAGGGTGTTTGACAGCGTTTTCAGAGGCATCACCGGTGAACCGTCGCCAATCGGATTGCCCCAGCTTTTACCTTGGGAGTAGTTGTGCATTCCGAATACGGTGGCAAGATTGGTGGTTGTTTTCGGCATCATCCGCGGACGCTGTTTGTAACCCGGAATTTGGCTGAAAAAGGTTGAGGGCATCGAACCGGCAGCATGGACAAAACGGAATCCGTTTGCATTGAGGAACTCAGTCATCGCCGACGAACCGTTTTTACGGGCAGCTTTCGGGGTATCCCCATATACAACAAGGGAGGCGGAATAATCGCCGAACATGGTGCGCCCCGCAGACAGCTCGCCTTTTCCCAAAGTCAGTTCGTCCTGCTGATCTGTCGCTTCGTCTTTGGCACTTTTCAGTGCATTGCGCTGCTGGTTGATGGCTGACTGCATATCAGCATTTTCCGTATAGATAAAACTTTGCGTCAGCGTAAATTCACACGGAAGTGACAAGACCGGCAGCAAAGTCATAATCTTACTCCGGCCAAAGTCCTTCAAATCGTAGCAGGTAGCAAACTTTCGATGTTCCGCACTTCTGATCTCCAGAATATCCGTACCGAAATGAAGGTCGGCAGTAGGGATGACTTTATATGCCGCAGAAGGGGTTAGGGGAATATTTTCCCTTAATCCCCCATTGCAAAGTGTTCCAAAGAATTGATAGACATCTGAGAATACCACCCCGTTCTCGTTTTCATAAACGCCCAACGGTTCGGGATCAAATATGCTTAATCCTTTTACGATCAAATCCAACAACTCCGCCGTTTCTTCAACCCCATCTGAAAAATCATGGTATTTCAAGACGACTGATAAGTAGAACAAATTTTCAAAATAGTCTTTTTGGTTGAATTGTTCGATATAGTGATCTGCAAACTGTCGGCAGAAGTTATTTTTGAAAATATAGTTTCTTTTCAAATCAATTTTCTGCCGTTGGAGCGTCGTCCATATGGCAAGCCGACTGCCATATTGCTTGCCAGCGGCATTCAAAACCCTTTTGAGGGTTTCGTTTGCCGCTATCAAGTGCCCGTCATTCACGCCTTCAAACGGAATACCGTCAAATTTAACGGTAAAACCCAAGTAGCCGTTTTCATAATGCACAATGTGCTCAGCAACGTGCCGACTGACTTTCGGAAAAAAGTTTTGCTGCGGCGGCTGCCTCTTCAGTTTCTTCCTTAATAAATCGGATGTAATCATCGCGGTCTCTTCCAAATTTGGTTGCTGTAATGGTTAGGGTGTCACCGAAAAGATTTGACTTCCTCCGGACGAACCACCAGTAAATTTCCAAACCCAATATACGTAATGCCTGATCATCCCTTTTCGTGAGCATCCTCAGGAAAAAGATACAGGGCAGGGCCAGCAGGAAAATCCCGAAAGCCTTCAATTCGTAAACAGGCATAAGGAACATGGCGATAGCCATAAATACCACTAAGATAATAAAGCCCGGAATAATAGGAACTCCGGCCAGCATGGCGACACGGGACAGTCCCTCATAAGAACTGTATTCGGTGTCAATATCGATTTCAGGTAATCCGTTCATCCATATTCACCCTGTATCAGTTAGAAGGTGACACTTTTTGCAAGCTTAATAATTCCTGCTGCCAAAGCCGGTCCGCATCCGAACAGAAAAATCCAACCGCAAACCCGGATAATGTCGCCAATCGTTTTTTCTTGGAAATAACCGCCAACAGCAACTACAACAATTGCCACACCTGCTAATACCGCCAAAATGTTGTACCACTCTTGAAACCATTGTTTGACTCCACTCTCTCCGGTTGTCAGGCCGCCGGCGGCCAAGGCTGTCTGAATACCCCCCAACATTGCACAAAACAAAACCGCTTTTACCCATTGACGGGTGTTTTCACTCACATATTTCATTTTTGAAGCTCCAAAAAAAAGACCGCCAATATGGCGGATACAAAAAAACGACCATAAGGTCGTGTATTAAAAATCACCGAAAACATCCCAAGACTTAGGTTCTGGTTTTTGTAGAACAACTTGTTGATGTATTCCTCTTTCAATTCGGACAGGTGTATCAGAGAAATTGGTTGGTTCTGAGAATACTGCCTTTCTGTATGGCGAATCCGATATTTTCTTGTTGGCAACCGTTACCGGAACAGGTTGTATTGCAGCAGGATTTTTTCCACTTAAACGTGCGTAACGCGCTTTGACGTTTCTGATGTACTGTTGTGTTTCCCGATAAGGCGGAATGCCACCATATTTTCGCACTGCCCCTTCGCCGGCGTTGTAGCCGGCAAGTACTAGGTCAATATTGCAACCGAGGCTACTGGATTTGTCCGGAAATTTATTACATAAAAAACGCAGGTAACGAGTACCTGCGATGATGTTTTGTTCCGGATCGTAAAGATGTTTGGGATTCACCCCCATTCTTGCAGCCGTCGGCGGTATAACCTGTAACAAACCTCTGGCGTTTTTATTAGATATTGCGAAACGATTACCTGAGCTTTCCCGTCCCATAACCGCCCATACAATGTTTTTATCCAAACGTTGCAATGCGGCATGCTTTTCAACCAAAGCCTCATATTGTGGGTATGGGGCGGCGGCAAACGCCGATGAATGGCAGACAATAAAGAGTGAGGTTGTCAGTTTCAAGATTTTTCTCATGTTTTTTTCACATCCCATTTCTCGGCAGGGGACACCTGCCAATCATTTACATAACGAATACGGCCGCCCTCAATGGAATGATACCGTGTTCCAAAAACATACACCTTCAGACGACCGTCAGACATGGTTTTCAACACATTGCAGTACATCAAGTAATCAATCCGAGACCGGCTATTTAATGAGTGCGTACATTCAAGAAGATGCGAACCGCTCCAACCATTGGGCTGTTCATTATTGATTGTTCTGCTCATCCGGATTATCTGATTAAGGGACATCTTGCACTCCTTCTATATAAAAATGCCGCCCTTTAAGGCGGTATTAAATAAGTTTTTGACTAATAATCTTATTGCTTCGTTTTTGAAGAAATGGCTTTGTCGTTAATGATCATATTATTCATTACAATGACTTGGTTCATAAGGTTAATCTGAACCTTTAACATATGAATTTCCATTTGTTGCTGTAACAACATATTTTCTTGTTTGGTAATATTTTCATGCTGAATGACAATTACAACTGTGTTAGTTATAAAAACTATCAATAGGAATAATAATTTGAATATTTTCATTGGCTACAATATTTCGATTTTGAAAAGAAAAAACGAAAATCTAAGCAAACTGAAAGTTAGAATGCTTGGATTTTCGTTCTTTGGGGTGTGTCCATTTTGTGACTGAAACACATTGAAATAAATAGTATGTGATGGTATGTGCAGACTTCACTTCTATTTAAAAACAATGGGTTAGTTTTTGTATTTAAGTCTCATAATCCCTTGGTCGTGGGTTCGAACCCCACCGGACCCACCAATCAAATCA
>JUNU01000082.1 GCA_001067655.1 Neisseria lactamica | reverse complement strand
TGATTTGAGTTTTGGTATTTTTGCCCGACGGGGTGAAAAATACAGTTGCTACGTCTTAGCGGCATTCGGATGGTGCAAATCGAGCAGGCAGCGTTCCTGGAGTGACGGGAGTCAGGCCATAATGGTCTGCAGTTGTATGGGTATCGGATGAACATGCCCATTGCACCACGCCCATATTGGCGGATGCAAAGGCTTGCTGCAGGGTATCGTATCCACCTCCTGTTGCTCTAGGGACAAAAGGTGTCAAGGTCAAAGTATTGGCATTGTTATCTAGACCCACTGCTGCGGCATTATAAGTAATGGTAATCACGCCGCTTGTCGGGTCGCCTTGTATAGAATCTACATACTTACTGTATACACCCGTATTGTTGTTGCGAGTATTCAATTCGACAATGGCATTACGCAGATAAACTGGAGACGTCCTTCCATCTACAACAATTTCATTCTTTAAGGGAGCAACCAACAATAGCCCTTCTGCAATACGGGTACGTATGGCGTAATTTTGATAGGCTGGCAATGCAATTGCCGCCAAAATGCCGATAATAGCGATCACTACCATCAGCTCAATCAAGGTAAAGCCTCTATTTTTTGTATGTATTGTTTGTAAAGACACAATATCCCCCTTATTAAATCTTGAAAAACGACTCCGAAAGATGAAATCCGATTAAAAATTATTTTGCTTGATAGAAAAACACCCGCCGCAGCGGGTGTTTCTGATTGATTAAATTAGCGGCATTGTGCAGGGGCGTATTTAGCTTGCAGAGTACCAGCAGTAGCAATTGTGATGTTTGATGCATCTGCAGTTGCATGAGTTGCAGAAGAACAACCCCAGTCCAAAGCACCTGTAGCACCAGCTGTAATTGCAGCTTGCAGACTTTGACCGTTACCGCCACTACGTACCCATGGAGTAAGAGTCAGGGTGTTTTCTGTACCTGCAACACCAACGTTGGCCGCATTGTAAGTAATGGTAATAAGACCAGTAGTACCATCCATCTGAATGTTGTTAACATATTTAGAGTTAGCACCAGTATTATTGTTTTGTGCGTTCCAAGTTGTAGCAACACGTGTCAGGTCGTTAGCTGCTGCAGAACCTTCTGTAGCAATGGCTTGTTTGGCAGATTCAGCCAAGCTCAAACCTTCAGTTACGCGGGTACGTACGGTGTAGTCTTGGTAAGCCGGCAGTGCGATAGCGGCCAGAATACCGATAATTGCGATTACGATCATCAATTCGATCAGGGTAAAACCTTTTTGGATTGCTTTCATTTAATAAACTCCAGTTTAAAAAGTGTTGTGAATAAAAAATGTTTGTTGTTAAAAAAAACGTAATGTGTTTGGCTCTCTTGTTTTATGAGTAAAACCATCAAGTAGAAGGAATATACAGCTTCCCGGTTCGGACTTCGTTACTTGTATTTCCTTGCCGGACGTAATGTATCAAGCAGGGGATGTGCCAAGTCTGGATTTTTTTTGGATTTTTTATGAAAATATTTTGTAATTTTATGTTTTTAATAGGTTTAAATTTGTTTTGAAGGATTTTTCGGGCAGATTTAGGCTTTTTTATGACGTAGGATTGTTTCTGCGATATGACGTGTTTTGTCATTTTTTGATTTTTTTGGGGGAAGTGAAGAAGACGTTTTGTGTCACGTGCCGTGTTTCGTCACTTTTGAAGGCCGTTTTTAATAATATTTGAATATTTTGACAAGCGGTATGATTATTTAGATAAGCGGTATTCTTGAAATTTAGATATTTTTAATATATTGATTTATAAGATATTTTTAATATGATATTTTGATATTCGGTATTTATTTAGGATAAGCGGTAATTCATAATAGAAATTTATGGAAATTAATTTAATTTTAAATGAATATTTTCGGCGCTCGAAGCCTCTTTTAAAAAGGGGATAATCGATAGGGATACCCGCCCTACCTTTTTTCGATTTTGCACATTATTTTTGGCAGATTCTGCCTGCATTGAAACAATGACAATGATGCTGCGTGGTCTTGATTTGAATCTATATATAGATGATGGAAACGGCAAAAGGTCGTCTGAAATCTCGAATTGAGGTTTTCAGACGACCTTTTGAGTTTGTTTTATCGGTGAAGCTTAGAAACCGGATTGCTAAGGCTGGCTTGAGTTTTGACAATCAAGCCAGCAGGGTGAGCAGTTTGTCGAAGGCTTCTTCAAACTGTTTCAAACCGTCTTCCTGCAAGCGGTTGGCGAGGGTTTCTACGTCTATGCCGAGCGCGGCGGTTTCGGCAAGCTGCGCTTGTGCTTCGTCCACGCCTTCGGTCAGCGTGGCTTTGGCTGTGCCGTGGTCGATGAAGGCTTTGAGGGTGGTGTCGGGGACGGTGTTGACGGTGTGTGCGCCGATCAGGCTGTCAACGTAGAGCGTGTCGGGATAGGCGGGGTTTTTAACGCCTGTGGATGCCCACAAGAGCTGCACGCGGTTTGCGCCTTTGGCTTCCAGCGCGGCAAATTCGGGGCTGCCGAAATATTGCGCCCAGTCTTGGTAGGCGGCTTTGGCAAGGGCGATGGCGATTTTGCCTTTGAGGTGGTCGGGCAGCGTTGCGTCCAGCGCGCCGTCCACGCGAGAGATGAAGAAGCTGGCGACGGCTTGGATATGGGCAACGCTTTGTCCTGATTCCAAGCGTTTGGCGATGCCGCGCGCGTAGGCGGCGTAGGCTTTGAGGGTTTGGGCGCGTGAGAACAGCAGGGTCAGGTTCACGCTGATGCCGTCGGCGATGAGGGTCTCGAGTGCTTCGATGCCTGCGTCGGTGGCGGGAACTTTAATCATGGCGTTTTTACGTGCGATGGCGGCATGGAGGCGGCGGGCTTCTTCTACCGTGCCTTGCGCATCTTTGGCAAGCTCTGGGGAAACTTCGAGGCTGACGAAACCGGTTCTTCCGCCGGTGGATTCGTGTTCGGCAAGGCAAACGTCGCAGGCTGCCTGTACGTCGGCAATCGCCATGGTTTCGTAGCGTTGTTTGGGGCTGAGGTCTTGCTGCTTGAGGGCGGCGACTTCATCGGCGTAAAGTGCGTCGCCGGCGAAGGCTTTTTGAAAGATGGCGGGATTGGAAGTGACGCCGCACACGCCTTGTTTCAGCATTTGCGCCAATTCGCCGCTTTGTACGAGCGAGCGGGAAAGGTTGTCCAGCCAGATTTGTTGTCCTAATGCTTTAACGTCCGATAAAATAGTCATCTCTGATACCTTTAAATATAGGTTATTTGCGAAGCAGGCGGTAATGCTACCCCTATTCGGAAAATTTGGATAGTTTATTAGGGCATTTAATGATGTCCAAAACGATATAAAACGAACACAAAAAGGCATGAAATTATGGCAGGAAACGGTCAATATCTCGATTGGGCGCGCGAAGTGTTGCACACCGAAGCGGAAGGCTTGCGCGAAATTGCGACGGAATTGGACGAAAACTTCGTCCTTGCGGCAGACGCGCTGTTGCACTGCACAGGCAGGGTCGTCATCACGGGCATGGGCAAGTCGGGGCATATCGGGCGCAAAATAGCGGCGACCATGGCTTCAACCGGCACCCCCGCGTTTTTCGTCCATCCTGCGGAAGCGGCGCACGGCGATTTAGGCATGATTGTGGATAACGACGTCGTCGTCGCGATTTCCAATTCCGGCGAAAGCGACGAAATCGCCGCCATCATCCCTGCGCTCAAACGCAAAAACATCACCCTAATCTGCATCACCGCCCGCCCCGACTCGACCATGGCGCGCCATGCCGACATCCACATCACGGCGTCAGTTTCCAAAGAAGCCTGCTCGCTGGGACTTGCGCCGACAACCAGTACGACCGCCGTCATGGCTTTGGGCGATGCACTGGCAGTCGTCCTGCTGCGCGCGCGCGCGTTCACGCCCGACGACTTCGCCTTGAGCCACCCCGCCGGCAGCCTCGGCAAACGCCTGCTTTTACGCGTGGCAGACATCATGCACAAAGACGATGCCCTACCCGCCGTCCGACTCGGCACGCCCTTAAAAGAGGCCATCGTCAGTATGAGCGAAAAAGGCTTGGGTATGCTGGCGGTAACGGACGAACAAGGTCGTCTGAAAGGCGTGTTCACCGACGGCGATTTGCGCCGTCTGTTCCAACAGCGCGACCGCTTTGACGGACTGACCGTCGATGAAATCATGCACCCCTCCCCCAAAACCATTCCCGCCGAACGCCTCGCCACCGAAGCCCTGAAAGTCATGCAGGCAAACCATGTGAACGGGCTTTTGGTAACCGACGCCGACGGCGTGTTGACCGGCGCGCTGAATATGCACGATTTACTGATGGCGCGGATTGTGTAAAGGCGGGCTAACCTTTTTCAGACAACCTTTATGTTAGAATAGGTCGTCTGAAACCTGGCAATCCGCAAGGAAACACTATGCAAACTTTAGACCCCGAGCTGCAACAGCGCGCGGCGCATATCAAGCTGCTGATATTGGATGTGGACGGCGTTTTGACCGACGGACGCATCTTCATCCGCGACAACGGCGAAGAAATCAAATCGTTCCACACGCTGGACGGACACGGTCTGAAAATGCTTCAGGCAAGCGGCGTGCAGACTGCGATTATCACAGGTCGGGACGCGCCCTCCGTCGGCATCCGCGTCAAGCAGTTGGGCATAAATTACTACTTCAAAGGCATTTCGGACAAACGCGCCGCCTATGAAGAATTGCGTGCGAAAGCGGGCGTAGAAGAAGGCGAGTGCGCCTTTGTCGGCGACGACGTGGTCGATTTGCCGGTAATGGTGCGCTGCGGATTGCCAGTTGCCGTCCCCGACGCGCATTGGTTTGCGCTGCAACACGCCGCCTATATTACAAAACACGCGGGCGGCGCAGGCGCGGTGCGCGAAGTGTGCGACCTGATTATGCGCGCGAAAGGTACGCTGGGCGCGGCTTTGAACGAGTACATCAAATGAAAGTAAGATGGCGGTACGGAATCGCATTCCCTTTGGTGCTGGCGGTCGCGCTCGGCGGATTGTCGGCATGGCTGGGGCGCATCAGCGAAATCGACATTGAAGAAGTCAAACTCAACCCCAACCAGCCGCAATACACGATGGACGGCATAGACGGGCGGCGGTTTGACGAACAAGGTCGTCTGAAAGAGCACCTGAGCGCAAGAGGGGCAAAACAGTTTCCCGAAAGCACCGACGTCCATTTCGAGCTGCCGCACCTCGTCTTCTTCCAAGAAGGCAGCCGGCTTTACGACGTCGGCAGCGACGAAGCCGTGTACAACACCCAAACCAAACAACTCCTGTTCAAACACAACGTCGTCCTGACCAAAGCCGCCGATGCCAAGCGGCAGGCGGGCGTCGTCAAAACCGATCTCCTACACGTCGACACCGAATCGCAATACGCCAAAACCGACACGCCCGTTACCTTCCAATACGGCGAATCGAGCGGCAGCGCCGAAGGTCTGACGTATGACCACAAAAAAGGTTTGTTGAACTTCCCATCCAGAGTGAAAGCCACGATTTATGATACAAAAAATATGTAAGGCATGTGTTTTAACCGCATTTTTCGCCACCGCCCCAGCCTACGCCCTGCAAAGCGACAGCAAGCAGCCGATACAGATTGAAGCCGACCAAGGCTCGCTCGACCAAAACAACCAAAGCACCACCTTCACCGGCAACGTCATCATCAAACAAGGCACGCTCAACATCCGCGCCGGCAGCGTCAACGTCTCCCGCAACGACAAAGGCGAACAATTCATGAAAGCCAGCGGCTCGCCCGTCCGCTTCAGCCAGACGCTTGACGACAACAAAGGCACGGTTAACGGGCAAGCCAACAACGTAACCTACTCCTCCGCCATCAACCTCGTTACCCTGACCGGCAACGCCAAAGTCCAACGCGGCGGCGATGTAGCCGAAGGCGCAGTCATCACCTACAACACCAAAACCGAAGTCTATACCATCAACGGCAGCTCCAAATCAGGTGCCAAATCCGCCGCCAAATCCGGCAGGGTCAGCGTCGTCATCCAGCCGTCCAGCACCCAAAAAACCAAATAACCAATATCTGACAACACCAAAGGTCGTCTGAAAACCAACATAGCAAGTCCCCAAAACACCTTTTCAGACGACCTCCGAACCAAGAGTCATTTATGAGCGAAAACACCAGCCGCCTCGTCGTTCAAAACCTGCAAAAAAGTTTCAAAAAACGCCCAGTCGTCAAAAACTTCTCCCTCGAAATCGAAAGCGGCGAAGTCATCGGCCTGCTCGGCCCCAACGGCGCAGGCAAAACCACCAGCTTCTACATGATCGTCGGACTCATCGCCGCCGACGCAGGCAGCGTTACCCTCGACGGACAAGAACTGCGCCACCTGCCCATACACGAACGCGCCCGCCTCGGCGTCGGCTACCTGCCCCAAGAAGCCTCGATTTTCCGCAAAATGACCGTCGAACAAAACATCCGCGCCATTTTAGAAATCAGCACCAAAGACAAAAGCCGCATCGACGGCGAAGTCGAAAAACTGCTCGCCGACCTCAACATCGGCCATCTGCGCCACAACCCCGCTCCTTCCCTATCCGGCGGCGAGCGCCGACGCGTCGAAATCGCCCGCGTACTCGCCATGCAACCGCGTTTCATCCTCTTGGACGAACCCTTCGCCGGCGTCGACCCCATTGCCGTCATCGACATCCAAAAAATCATCGACTTCCTCAAATCGCGCGGCATCGGCGTACTCATTACCGACCACAACGTACGAGAAACCCTCAGCATCTGCGACAGAGCCTACATCATCAGCGACGGCACCGTCCTCGCCTCCGGCAAGCCGGACGATTTGGTCAACAACGAACAAGTCCGCTCCGTCTATCTTGGCGAAAACTTCAAATACTGATTTCAAATACTGACAATGACAAACCGCACAAGAAATTATGCGGTTTTAACATAAAAAAGCGTCAGAAAGGTCGTCTGAAAAGCGTTTTCAGACGACTTTTCACGTAGGTTGGGTTGAAAACCCAACATTGCGAACACTCAACAGACTTTATTGGGTCTTGACCCAACCTACACTGACCACGTTGATAGAACCATCCCGTAGCGTGGGCTTTGCCCACGAAATCCGTTTGCAAACCTTGAACCAAAGAATAGCCATAAACCCGAACGGATAATGACCGTTTCAAAGCAAAGGTCGTCTGAAAACGGACAGCAAGTTTCGTCAAAACGTTTTCAGACGACCTTTCGGGTAACAACTGCCTCTTAGTCAATTCCCCATAGATTTCTTGCCGGACAAATCGGCAATCTTATTTAACAAATCAAGCACCTTATCCGACCCGAAATCATTGTCTGACTGCTTATCTGCCGATGAATTGTCAGGCAGGTATTGGCTATTGAGCAAGCGATTGCGGATTTGGGTAAAGGTTTCCTGTACATATTCATCCGCTTTTTCCGGATTATTGAAGCTGGCGGCGGCATGCTGAGAGGCTTCAAGCAAACCGCTATACAGCTCGATTTGGTGTTTCATATTGGAAAAATGGCGGATTTCTGCCAACAAGTTTTTCTGATGTCGCAGACAGGTTGTACCGATTAGCATTAGGGTAATAATGGGAAATGTATAAAACAGGATATTTAGTTTTTTCTCCACGAAAAGTTCAGGAAGACAGACGACGAAACTCCCAAAGTTTATAAGTAAAAATATACTCATGCCAAACAACACAATCCCTAACCATTTGAACAAACAGGCTGTATTTTCGTTATTTTTGATTTGGTTATCGGTGTTTATTAAAGCATTGGCTAGCGAACTCTTGGCTTGCTGAATCCGCCGGTTTCGCCCTTTTTTAATACATCCAATTCTTTTTCCACCTTTTTTAATCTTTCTGAAATCCCGTTTTTCTCTTCTTCTTTCTGTTCAAGCTGACTCCTCAAGTGGTCGTTTTCTATCTGATTGTTTTGACTATCGGATTTTGATTTGGATTCGACTTGTTTTAATTTTTCCTTCAATTGCCTAATTTCTTCATCAACTGAAGATTCTTGGGCTTGCAGAGAAACAATGTCTGTTCCAACAAGCGAAAATTCGATATTTTCCGCAAATCTGATATGAGTTAATTGATTTTCTTCTATGGTTGCATCTAAAAAGTTTGCCCCATGAAAATCAGCCCCACGCAAATTTGCTCCCTGCAATTTTGTATGTCGAAAATTCGTTTTTTGACAGTTTG
>JUNU01000081.1 GCA_001067655.1 Neisseria lactamica | reverse complement strand
AGTACGGCAAGGCGAGGCAACGCCGTACTGGTTTAAAGTTAATCCACTATAAAACCATCAAACCCGAAAGAAACCCATGGAAAAAAAATTCTTAGACATCCTCGTCTGCCCCGTTACCAAAGGCAGGCTGGAATATCATCAGGACAAACAGGAATTGTGGAGCCGTCAGGCAAAGCTGGCTTATCCGATTAAAGACGGCATTCCCTATATGCTGGAAAACGAAGCGCGTCCGTTGAGCGAAGAGGAACTCAAAGCATGACCGAATTTGTCGTATTGATTCCGGCGCGGCTGGATTCATCGCGTCTGCCCGGAAAAGCCTTGGCGGACATCCACGGCAAACCGATGGTCGTGCGCGTTGCCGAACAGGCGGCAAAAAGCAAAGCCGCGCGCGTCGTCGTTGCCACCGACCATCCCGATATTCAGACGGCCTGTCAGGCGCACGGCATCGAAGTCGTCATGACTTCAAACCGACACGAAAGCGGCACAACCCGCCTTGCCGAAGCCGCCGCCGCGCTGAAGCTGCCGCAACATCTGGTGGTCGTCAACGTACAGGGCGACGAGCCGCTGATTGCCCCCGAACTCATCGACCGCACCGCCGAAGTTTTGGTGGAAAACAACGTGCAGATGGCGACCGCGGCGCACGAATTGCACGATTTCGACGAATTTATGAATTCCAACGTCGTCAAAGTCGTCCTCGACAAAAACCGCAACGCCATCTACTTCAGCCGCGCCCCGATTCCCTATCCGCGCGATGCCATGCGCGCCGAAAAACGCGAATTGCCCGCCGAAACCGCCGTCCTGCGCCATATCGGCATTTACGCCTACCGCGCCGGTTTCCTGCAACGCTACGCCGAAATGAGCGTCTCGCCGCTGGAAACCATCGAATCGCTAGAGCAACTGCGTGTCCTGTGGCACGGCTACCCGATTGCCGTCGAAACCGCCAAACAAGCCCCCGCAGCCGGTGTGGATACGCAAGAGGATTTGGACAGGGTTAGGGCTGCGTTCGAGGTTGTCTGAAATTGGGCGAAGCGGGTTTCGCCAAAATCTGAAATCAGTCGGTTTCGGCATTAGGTTTCGTTCGCGAGCCAAGCCTGTGCTACGGGCTGTTGAATTTGCCATCATCAGGAATTGTTATGAAACGCAGCATATTGATATTTTTATCCTGCATCGCCCTGCCTGCTTGCGCCGCCGATTTTTCCGCTTACGCGCCCAAAGGCTGGAAAATCATCAAAAGCGTGGAGGGGGATTTAAACGGCGACAATCAAGCCGATGCCGTTTTGGTGCTGCAAAAGCAAGACAAGGCAAACATCATCCCAAACGACTCTATGGGACAAACCGAATTGGATACCAATCCGAGGATGTTGAAAGTATTGTTCAAACAGGCAGACGGTTACAAGACGGCTGTCGAAAACACAACGCTGATTCCGCCTGAAAGCGATAAAGATAAGGGCTGTCTTGACGACCCGTTTTCTGATGTCTCCATCAATCAAGGTCGTCTGAAAGTCCATTTTGAAGGGTTTTACAGTTGCGGAAACTGGTGGAAGGACCGCATTGACTACCTATTCCGTTACCAAAACGACCGCTTTCTCCTGATTGGATATTCATATCACGAATATCACAGGGCTTCAGGCGAAATTGAGGAGTACAGCGACAATTATCTGACTGGAAAGCGGAAGAGAACGACAGGCGGCAATGTGTTCGATTCTTCAAAAGACCGTCCGAAAGTCAAATGGGAAAGATTTAAAAAGAAACCTTATTATTTGGACGAGCCTTATCGCCATCCTAGAGTAGAGAGATAGGTCGTCTGAAAATGATGAGCCGTAAAAAGCTGTTTTCAGTAAACACCAAATCCGATCATCCGTTTTACCCAAACACCAACAGAAAGCCCTTTTATGACCGATTTACGCCATTTGAGCCGCGAAGAGCAAAAACTGCTTGCCGATGTTGCCCTGCTGGTTCAAAACGACGACCAGGAGTTTAACTATGAAATGCTGAAAGCCGCCGCGCCGGACGAAGCCAGCGGCGAGTTTTGGTTCCGTATGGCGGAAACGCTCAGTACGCTGCCGCCGAACCGTTCGCTGGATTTGCGTTTGAACGGCGGCAGGCTGACGGTTGCCGTGTCGATTTTGTCGGTTTTGCTGCAAGACAGCCCTGAGATTCCGCAGCTTTGGGCGCAAAAGGTGATTGCGCTCAACTACTTGGCACACGGGCATCAGACGCGCGCGCGCGGTTTGACGCAGCAGGCGGACAAAGCGGCGGAAGCCAATGAGGAAGAATATTTGGCGAAAACTTTATCGCAAAACCTGCTTTCCACTTTGAAAGACGCATTGGAGCGTTTTCCCGAAGACACATGGTTTGCCGAAATGCGCGATGACGCATGGAAACATTTCGGCGCGGAACAGGCCGTCTGAAGTTTTGAACGATAAACTCAAGCCGTGTAAAATCATTTGAATCACGTTTCAAATCCATATCACTTAACAAGAAGGAACACCCATGAAAGTATTATTGTTAGGCGCGCCGGGCGCGGGCAAAGGCACTCAGGCTCAATTCATCACTGCTGCGTTCGGCATTCCGCAAATTTCCACCGGCGACATGCTCCGCGCTGCGATTAAAGCAGGCACGCCGCTGGGTTTGGAAGCGAAAAAAATCATTGACGAAGGCGGCTTGGTACGCGACGACATCATCATCGGCATGGTGAAAGAACGCATCGCGCAAGACGACTGCAAAAACGGTTTCCTGTTCGACGGTTTCCCGCGCACGCTGGCACAAGCCGAAGCGATGGTTGAAGCGGGCGTGGATTTGGACGCGGTCGTTGAAATCGACGTACCCGACAGCGTGATTGTCGACCGCATGAGCGGCCGCCGCGTCCACTTGGCTTCCGGCCGCACCTACCACGTTACCTACAATCCGCCCAAAGTCGAAGGCAAAGACGACGTAACCGGCGAAGATTTGATTCAGCGCGACGACGACAAAGAAGAAACCGTCAAGAAACGCCTTGCCGTTTACCACGAGCAAACCGAAGTGCTGGTCGATTTTTACAGCAAACTGGAAGGCGAACACGCGCCGAAATACATCAAAGTTGACGGCACTCAGCCGGTAGAAGCCGTGAAAGCCGAAGTATTGGGCGCATTGGGCAAATAAATCGAAAAGGTCGTACCCACGGGCAGGCTTCGCACTCTGAAAACAGAAAATCAGGTTTCAGACGACCTATTTTTGATAAATAGCGTAATTGACAATAAAGATTATGCCTACGGGCAGGCTTTGCACTCCGAACCCAAAACGAAAACACCATGAATCCTTTAATCACCGACTTCCAAACTCCGCAACAACGCACCCCCGTCATCGTTGCCCTCGATTTTGCCAACGAAAAAGACACGCTCGGATTCGTCCGCAACCTTGATCCGACGTTGTGCCAAATCAAAATCGGCAAAGAGCTGTTTACCGCCACGGGGCGCAGTTTGGCGGAAAGCCTGATTCATCAGGGTTTCAAACTTTTTCTCGATTTGAAATACCACGACATTCCCCACACCGTCGCGCAAGCCTGCAAAGTCGCTGCCGACATGGGCGTGTGGATGGTCGATATGCACGCATCGGGCGGCCGCCGCATGATGGAAGCCGCAGCCGAAGCCGTTGCCGGATACGGCACGAAGCCGCTCTTAATCGGCGTAACCGTGTTGACCAGTATGGAACAAAGCGATTTGGCGGAAATCGGTTTGAACATCGCCCCTGAAGAACAAGTCATCCGCTTGGCGAAACTGGCGCAAAGTTCGGGCTTGGACGGCGTGGTCTGCTCCGCCCAAGAAGCCGCACCATTGCGCCGCGAATTGGGACAGGATTTTGTCTTGGTAACGCCCGGCATCCGTTTGGACGTTGCCGGCAACAACGACGACCAACGCCGCATCATGACGCCCGCCGAAGCATTGGCGGCAGGCTCGACTTATCTGGTGATGGGCCGCCCCGTTACCCAAGCTGCCGATCCGGTAGCGGTATTGCGCGAAGTGAACCGCGTGGCGAACCTTGAAGCAAACTGATTTTCAGACGACCTTACAGGTTGAGGCCGTCTGAAAAAACACAACGGAGGCAATATGCCCACCAAGTTCCAACAAGAAACCCTCAAATTCCGTTTCGCGCAAGCCAAAGTCCTTGTTGTCGGCGACGTGATGCTCGACCGCTATTGGTTTGGCGACGTGTCCCGTATTTCGCCCGAAGCCCCCGTGCCGGTAGCGAAAATCGGTCGTATCGACCAACGGGCGGGCGGAGCGGCGAACGTTGCGCGCAACATCGCTTCGTTGGGCGGCAAAGCAGGGCTGTTGTCGGTAACCGGCGACGACGAAGCCGCCAATGCGCTCGACGCGCTGATGGCGCAAGACGGCGTCGCTTCCTATCTGATGCGCGACAAACAAATCGCCACCACCGTCAAACTGCGCGTCGTCGCCCGCAACCAGCAGCTTATCCGCCTTGATTTTGAAGAACATCCCAACCGCGAAGTATTGGAACAAATCAAGCAGAAATACCGTGAAATATTGCCCGAATACGACGCAATCATTTTTTCAGACTATGGCAAAGGCGGCCTGTCGCACATCTCCGATATGATAGATTGGGCGAAACATGCGGGCAAAACCGTATTAATCGACCCCAAAGGCGACGATTACGAGAAATACGCCGGCGCCACGCTGATTACACCCAACCGCGCCGAATTGAAAGAAGTGGTCGGCAGTTGGAAAAACGAAAGCGAGTTGACCGAAAAAGCGCAAAACCTGCGCCGCCATCTCGACCTGACCGCCGTTTTACTGACCCGAAGCGAAGAAGGCATGACCCTGTTCAGCGAAGGCGAACCCATTTACCAGCCTACCCGCGCCCAAGAAGTTTACGACGTATCCGGCGCAGGCGACACCGTCATTGCCGGAGTGGGCTTGGGTCTGGCGGCAGGTTACACCATGCCCGAAGCCATGCACCTCGCCAATACCGCCGCCGGCGTCGTCGTCGCCAAACTCGGCACGGCGGTTTGCTCGTTTGCAGAATTGAACAAAGCATTGGAAGAGCAGTAATTTCTTTTTCAGACGACCCCATCTTTCCAAGGTCGTCTGAAACGAGTGCAACGAGTTTCGCTAAAACCAAAAATCAAAGGAAACCCAATATGACCATCATCGTAACAGGCGCGGCCGGCTTTATCGGCAGCAACATCGTCAAAGCCCTCAACCAACGCGGCATTACCGACATCGTCGCCGTCGACAACCTGACCCGTGGCGAAAAATTCAAAAACCTTGCCGAGTGCGAAATCGCCCACTACCTCGACAAGCACGAATTCATCCGCCAAGTGCGCGGCCATCTTCTACCTTACGAAAACATCGAAGCCGTCTTCCATCAAGGCGCGTGTTCCGACACCATGAACCACGACGGCCTCTACATGATGGACAACAACTACCAGTACACGCTCGACCTCTTGGACTGGTGTCAGGACGAACGCATTCCCTTCCTCTACGCCTCCAGCGCCGCCGTGTACGGCAAAGGCGAAATCTTCCGCGAAGAGCGCGAACTGGAAAAACCGCTCAATGTGTACGGCTACTCCAAATTCCTGTTCGACCAAGTATTGCGCCGCCGCATGAAAGAAGGTCTGACCGCTCAAGTCGTCGGCTTCCGCTACTTCAACGTTTACGGACAACACGAACAACACAAAGGCCGCATGGCATCCGTCGCCTTCCACCATTTCAACCAATACCGCGAACACGGTTACGTCAACCTGTTCGGTGCCAATGACGGCTACGGCAACGGCGAACAAACCCGCGACTTCGTCAGCGTCGAAGACGTCGCCAAAGTCAACCTCTACTTCTTCGACCACTCCAACCTCTCCGGCATCTACAACCTCGGCACCGGCCGCAGCCAACAGTTCAACGAACTCGCCGCCGCCACCGTCAACGCCTGCCGCGCCGCCGAAGGCAAACCTGAATTGAGCTTAAAAGAGCTGATAGAAGAAGAACTTATCCGCTACATCCCCTTCCCCGACGCGCTCAAAGGCAAATACCAAAGCTTCACCCAAGCCGACATCACCAAACTGCGCGAAGCCGGATACAAGGAAGAATTTTTGGATGTCAAAGCAGGCGTCGAGCGCTACGTCAAATGGATGCTGGAAAATCTGGCTTAATTTGAAATGCCCATAACAAAGGTCGTCTGAAAACTTAGATTTAAAGTTTTCAGACGACCTTTCCCGTACAAACCTCGTCTGAAACCCCTTATAATCCAACCTTTCCCTATTCTTCCCGCACCCAATGTCTGAACTCTTCGCGCCCTCCTCCATTTCCGTATCCGAACTCAACGCCCTCGCCAAAGCCTTGCTGGAAGACCATCTTGCCGGCTTGTGGATTGCGGGCGAGGTGTCCAACCTGACCCGTGCCGCCAGCGGACATTATTATTTCTCGCTCAAAGACAGCCGCGCGCAGGTGCGTTGCGCGATGTTCAAGGGAGCGGCTGCGCGTTTGGCGAAACCTTTGAAAGAAGGTGACCATATCGAAGTGGCGGGCAAAATCAGTATTTACGAGGCGCGGGGCGAATTTCAGATTACGGTTAACGAGGTGCGGCTCAAAGGTTTGGGGCAGCTTTACGAAGCCTACGAGTGGCTGAAGGCGCAGTTGCAGGCGGAAGGAGCGTTTGCGGCGGAACACAAAAAACCTTTGCCTGCCCGACCGCAATGTATCGGCATCGTCACCAGTCTGGCGGCGGCGGCTTTGCGCGATGTCGTGACCACCTTAAAACGCCGTGCGCCCGAAATTCCCGTCATCGTTTATCCGACCGCCGTTCAAGGCGCGGGCAGCGAGTTTCAGATTGCCCAAGCGATTAAAACCGCATCGCAACGCGCTGAATGCGATGTGTTGATTGTCTGTCGTGGCGGCGGCAGCATTGAAGACTTGTGGGCGTTTAACGAAGAACCGGTCGTGCGCGCCATCGAAGCCTGCGCGATTCCGGTCGTCAGCGGCGTGGGACACGAAACCGATTTCACGCTCGCCGATTTCGTCGCCGACGTGCGCGCGCCCACGCCGACCGGCGCGGCGGAACTGGTCAGCCCCAACCGCCAAGAATCGTTACACCGCCTCGCCCAAGCCAAAGGTCGTCTGAAAACCGTTTTGGAACAACGCTATTTCGATGCCAGCCAAAAACTCGACTGGCTCGCGCGGCAAATCCGCCACCCGCGCCAAAAACTCGACGAACAGCGCACCCACATTCACAAACTGGCGCAAACCCTGTCCTGCTCGATGACGCAAAACGTCCGCGCCCACACCGCCCGTTTCGAACGCCGAACCCAAGCCCTGCAACATTTCCGCCCCGATATTTCCGTTTACCGGCAAGACATCGACCGCTTTCAGACGACCTTGTCGCACGCCTTCCGCCAACTACTCACCCAACGCCACCAAAGCCTGACCGCCCAAACCGCCCTGCTCGAAGCCGTCTCGCCGCAGCAGATTCTGGAACGAGGGTTCTCCGTCGTCAAAAACACACGCGGACAAGTCATCCGCAACGCCAACGCGTTGAAACAAGGGCAGAAACTGCACATCATTTTTGCCGACGGAGAAACCGACGTGCGCGTGACCAAAGAGCAGGCGCAGCGGGAATTGTTTGATTAATCGGCGGCTTGAATGAAGAAGGTCGTCTGAAAACGAGCGCGGCGGGTTTTCAGACGACCTTTTGACTTTGATGGTAAGCGTTTTCCTTCTGTTGCCTAATAAGAAAGACAAGAAACAGGGCGATCGAAACCTCGAATAAATATTGCAAAACCCGTCTTCCCTACCCCATCTCCTGTCAGATCAAATTTGACGTAGATTACCGAATGCAGTGGTTATCGCTTGACTGAGTATTCAAACAAAACACCCTGATTTCAATCTATAGTGGATTAACTTTAAACCAGTACGGCGTTGCCTCGCCTTAGCTCAAA
>JUNU01000080.1 GCA_001067655.1 Neisseria lactamica | reverse complement strand
TAAATCAGGACAAGGCGAGGTAACGCCGTACTGGTTTAAAGTTAATCCACTATAATCAAAACAAGATTCCGTCTCGGCGGCGGTCGTCTGAAAATGAAACCTGCTTTTCAGACGACCTTATAACCAAAATTGATATCCGCCGAAGCAAACATTATTTCCGCTTTTTATTCTTTCAAGATAAAGTGCTTTGTAATCACTGCCTGTTCATGCTTTGTGTGTTACGTCCTTATCGGCAATGAATCGGGCGAATTGTTTTCCGAATTTTTCAGGAGTGTCGAATGAATATCCGCATACTGTCGCTGGCTGCCGCCATTGCCCTTTCCGCCTGCTCGCCCAAGTCCGAACAAACTGCCGACAAGGCGGCGACTCCGGCGGCAAACGGTAAGGGCATGACGCTTTTAAATGTTTCTTATGATGTGGCTCGGGATTTTTACAAAGAATATAACCCGTTGTTTGTGAAAGAATATCAGTCGAAACATAATGGCGAGACGATTGAAATCCAGCAGTCTCACGGCGGCTCCAGCAAGCAGGCTTTATCTGTGGCGAACGGTTTGGCGGCGGACGTGGTCACCATGAACCAAACGTCCGACATCGAGCTGCTCGAACAAAAAGGTTTGGTCAAATCCGACTGGGCAAAACGCCTGCCCGACCAAGCCGTACCTTACACCAGCACGACGGTTTTCTTGGTTCGCAAAGGCAATCCGAAGCAAATCAAAGACTGGAACGATTTGACCAAAGACGGGGTAAAAATCGTACTCGCCAACCCGAAAACCACGGGCAACGGCCGCTATGCCTTTTTAGGCGCATACGGCTACGGTTTGAAGGCGTTTGGTGGAGATGAAGGCAAAACCAAGGAATTTGTCGCTGCTTTGCTGAAAAACACGCCGGTCTTTGAAAGCGGCGGCAGGGCGGCAACGACGACGTTCAGCCAGCGCAATATCGGCGATGTTTTGATTACTTTTGAAAACGAGGCAAACCACGTCAGCAAAAAATTGACTCAGGATCAATTTGAGATTGTTTACCCAAGCTACACGATTTTGTCGGAAACGCCGGTTGCCGTCGTAGACAGCGTGGCGGATAAAAAAGGCACGCAACAGGCAGCGCAGGAATATCTGTCCTACCTCTGGAGCAAACCTGCCCAAGAGCTTGCCGCCAAACTTTATCTGCGTCCGCGCGACAGCGAAGTCCTCGCCGCACACAAAGCTGATTTCCCGGATATCGAAACGTTCAATCCGAATGAAAAATTCGGCACATGGCCGGAAATCATGAAGAAATATTTTGCCGACGGCGGCTTGGTGGATCAGCTTTCACCCAAACGCTAAGATGTGTAATACGCCAAACTGACCTGTCCCGCTTCGGCTTACCAATCAGGCGCAAACAGCCCGAAACCTTTTGTCAATCAGGTTTCGGGCTGTTTTATTTTTGAATGGGCAGCATCTTTTCAGACGACCTTGTCCATCAAATTTGGCACATTATTTCACACACGGATTGTCCAAAACGACCGAGACATCTCGTTCGGCTTTGTTCATATAGGTCATGCGGACTTTTTTGCCTTTGAATTCTGCTTCGACGACGGATTCCAGCGTGGCGACATCTTGGATGAAGCCGAACTTTTTGTCTTTTGCGGAAATGAATTTAACCGGTTTTTCGCGGAAGATTGAGTAGAAAGACACGCCTTTATTATCTGCGGTCACGGCGCATTGCGTTTTGCTGTCGGTGGCGATAACGGAAGAAAGCGTATGAGACTTGTGGGTACGGTCGGCGAAGGTGGTGTAGGAATCATACGATCCAAGACTGACTTTCAATGCAAGGGTATTGCCAAGCCATTTATAGCTTGTCCTGTCTTCGGGAAGATTTTTTTCGATGGCTTTTTTGCCTGCAAAGAAAGAGCATTCTTGAGTTTTATGGTTGCAGACTTTTCTGACGCTGAACTGTTTGTCCGGAGAAGTGATGACGGTTTCGGCGGCAAGGCTGTTTGCGCTTGCTGCGGCGAACATACAGCTTAAAAGAAGTGAGCGGATGGGAAGGGACGGTTTCATTTTGTTTGGTGTGTCGGTTGGTTTTTAATATTGATTGAGCGGGTTTGAATGCAATGACGCATTCAATATGCCTGCCAGTTTGTTTATTTCAATCCGCCCAACAAATAATCCGAAGGTCGTCTGAACTGCTTTTCGGCGTTTCAGACGACCTTTTTTGCTTTGCGGCGCGGGTTTAGCGGAAGAAATCGCCCATGCCTGCGGGCAGGCCTTGGGTGAATGCACCCATGGTTTTATTGGTGGTTTCTTCGGCTTTTTCAGAAGCGGCGTTGATGGCGGCAAGCACCAAATCTTCGAGCATTTCTTTGTCGTCTGCGGCTTCTTGAATCAGGTCGGGGCTGATTTCGAGTTTGCGGACAACGTGGGAACAGGTCATCACGACTTTAACCAAGCCGTTGCCTGCTTCGCCTTCTACTTCGGTCTCGGCAAGTTTCGCTTGCGCTTTTTTCATGTTTTCCTGCATTTGCTGCGCCTGTTTCATCAGGCCGCCTAATCCGGCTTTTCCGAACATATTTAAAACTCCTGTGGTTGAATCGTTAAGGTTATGGGTTTATAGCGTTTGGTGTGAAGGGTCGTCTGAAAGCGGGTTGATGGTTTTCAGACGACCTGAATGTTTATGTATCCGAAGGGAAACGGAAATTCTCGATGCCGTTATTCCGCCTGCTCCGCCAGTTCCAAAGAATCGGGCTGCCATTGGGCTTCGAAAACTTTTAAAACCTGACGCGCGGTTTCGTCGGCTTCGAGCAAATCCTGTGCCTGTTGCCTGCCTTCAAGTTGGAGGCGTTGGCGGCGCATGGTCGGGGTTTCCCAGCCCGCATCGTCGCGCCACGGTTCGGTTTGCAATTTCAATGGCAGACCGTAGGCTTCGGCAAGCGTGTTTTTGATTTTGTCGAGCCGCTCTTTGTTGGCGGTCGCGCGGGCTTCGTCGGTCATCGACAGCATCATCAGATGGCTGCCTGCGTCGTAGTTCGTCCATGCGGCGTGTTGCGCCAGCATTTGCGCGGCGCCGAGCTTGCGGGCGAAATGTCGGACGATTGCCGCCCAATTTTCGGTGGAAAACTCGGGCAACGGGGCGAACTGCGTGCCTTCTTCGTCGTCGTGGTCTTCTTCGGCTTCCGATTCTGCCGTATCGGCAGGGACGGCGTGTTCCCAATCCGGCGGCGGGGGCATTTGCTCGCTGTCTTCTACGGGGTAGTCATGATCGGGCGCACCGTAATCGTAGAAAGGCGCTACGGGGGCTTCATGCGCAAATGCTTCTGCGTCCACGGCTTCTTCAATCGGGGTCATCTGAATGGGGTTTTCAGACGACGTCTCAGACAAGGAAACGTCGGTTTCGTTGTTTGCTGCCTCGTTATCGGAAACTTGATTTTCAGACGACGTTTCGTCTTGAGGGGTCGTCTGAGACGGCGTTTCTGCTTCGTTTGCGGACTGTTTGTCTGTCTCTACTGCTTCGGAGGTCGTCTGAATGCTCTCTGCCTCCGCTTGCGCAGGCGTGTCCGTTACGGTTTCCACATCGCTCGGCGCGTCTTCCCAAGGTGGAACGTCGTTGTTTCCTTGAGTCGGAACCGTTTCGGCAACTTTGTTTTCAGACGACGTGGCAGGCTCAGGGGTCGTCTGAACGGATGGTTTGACGGCTTCCGCCTTAGGAAGTTGCAAGGGCTTTTTTGCGGTATGGTCACCCGTTTCGGCAGAATGCAGCTCGGTATTTTCGATATGTCCGCCAACATCGTGCGCATCCGCCGCCAACGGCGCGAACGCAAGCATACGCAGCAGGGTCATGACGAAGCCGGCGTATTCGTCGGGCGCAAGGCTCAAATCCTGTTTGCCGTGAATAGCGCATTGATAATAAAGCTGAATTTGTTCGCCGCTGAGTGCCTGACTCAGTTGCAACAGAGTTTCGCGCTCAGGGTCGTCGTTCGCCAAAGCGGAAGGGACTGCCTGTATCAGGGCGAGGCGTTGCAACAGCATGGCAAGTTCGCTCAACGCGCTGTCAAAGCCGATGGCGCGCGCCGCCATTTCCTGCGCTTTCGCCAGCAGGGCTTCGCCGTCTTGGTTGACGATGCCCGCCAGCAGTTCGTACAGGTATTGTTTGTCGACCGCGCCTATCATTTGGCGGACGTCTTGTTCGGCAACGCTGCCCGAACCCATCGCAATGGCTTGGTCGAGCAGACTTAAGGCATCACGCATCGAGCCTGCGGCGGCACGGCCCAAGAGTTGCAAGGCGGCAGGTTCGTAGGCGATGTTTTCGTTGTTTAAAACATGGGCAAGATGGTCGGCAACCTGTTGCGAAGTCATGTTGCGCAAGACAAATTGCAGGCAGCGGCTCAAAACGGTAATGGGGACTTTGTGCGGATCGGTGGTGGCAAGGATGAATTTGACGTGTTCGGGTGGCTCTTCCAGCGTTTTCAACATGGCGTTGAACGCGCTTTTGGAGAGCATATGCACTTCGTCGATGATATAGACTTTGTATTTGCCGGCGGTCGGCGCGTATTGGGCGTTTTCCAATACTTCACGGATGTTGTCGATGCCGGTATTGGAGGCGGCGTCGATTTCCAGCAGGTCAACGTAGCGACCGGTGTCGATTTGCGTACAGCTTTGGCACACGCCGCAAGGTTCGCCGTGTTGCGCGTTTTCGCAGTTCAGGCTTTTCGCCAGAATACGGGCGATGGTGGTTTTCCCGACTCCGCGCGTGCCGGTCAGCAGGTAGGCATGGTGCAGGCGGCCTTCGTCCAGCGCGTTGCGCAAGGCTTTGACGACATGTTCCTGACCGACTAAGTCGGCAAAGGTTTTCGGACGCCATTTGCGGGCAAGAACTTGATAAGCCATAAGGTTTTCTCTGCTGGAAATAAATCGGAAGGTCGTCTGAAAAGTGGTTGAACGCCTTTCAGACGACCTTAGAAGATAACGGGTATTTTAGCATTTTTTTGATTTTTATTAAGGATTTTCTGTCTGCATATCGGTAATGGCGCGTGTATAATCGTTAGAATATTACAAAATCTAAAATATCTTGAAGAACAAATCACTATGTCTGAAATCATCTTACGCAATCATTCTGCATCTATGCAGATAAACACCCTGGGCGCATATGTGGACAACTTGGTTTTATACGGTCGGGAAGTGTTATTTCCGAAAACCAGCGTCCAAGTCGGTGCTGATACAAAATTACGCGGCGGGATGCACGTCTGCCTGCCGCAGTTCGGACCGGACAGTAAAAACCATTTGGCGCAACACGGTTTCGGCAGAACCTCTACTTGGCAAATCCGTTATCAAAACGAATCGGATGTCGGCTTGAGATTAATCAGCACGGCAAAGGGCTACGAAAACGTCGAATGGCTGCTGGATTACAGCCTGCCGAACGAAAACGAAGCGGTCGCCACGCTGACCGTCTGCAATTACGGCGATGCGCCCGTGCGCACTTCGCCCGGTTTCCATCCCTATTTCCCCGCCGTCGGCACCCAATTCGATTTCAACGGCGCGCCCTACGATGCCGACTATATCGCACACACGGAATTTGTCGCTTCGCCGTCAGATACACATGTTGCGTTTGACGGAATGAAACTCGACATCCGAACGCAAAATCTGCCCGTTTACGCGCTTTGGAGCGACCGCAACGGACAATACACCTGCGCCGAGCCTACTGCCGAAGGCAACGCATTTTTATCGCCTGCGCGCGGCGGACAGTTTGTGTCGGGACACGGTAAAAAGCATTACGGCATGAAAATCCGTTTGATCGCTTGAGTGTCGAGTGGATTTATAGCGAATCTATCAAATCAACAGGCGAGTTGAGCGACCATTTTTTAGTATTGTGAATTCGAGTTCTCAAATAAAAAACCACCTTGAAAAAGGTGGTTTTTAAACATTACAAACCGTTGTTGTTAATTGCATTCGCAATGTCGCGCACGGCGGTAACATACATTCGGCTGTTGTTATACTGCCAAACTGTATAGAAATTATTCAGACCGAGATAATATTCAAATACGCCCGGACTGGTTTCCAAGCTGAACAAAACGGCTTTCTCGTTGTCGGCAACCGCTTTTTGCGGCACCACGCCCATCGCTTTGAAATCGGCAACGGTACGGTTCAATGCGGTTTTTTCATCAATGATGGCTTTCAAGTCAGGTGTAATCGTCAGATTGACGGGAACAATCATTTTGCCGCCTGTTTTCCAGCCGTGCTGCTTCATATAATTAGCAACAGAGGCGGCAACGTCGCCGATATTGTTCCAAATATCGCGGTGTCCGTCGCCATCATAATCGACCGCCCATTTGCGATAGCTCGAAGGCATGAATTGCGGCATACCCATTGCGCCCGCATAGCTGCCTTTGAAGTCAAAAACGTTCTCTTTTTCTTCTTTCGCCATCAGCAAAAGCTCAATCAGCTCGTTTTGAAAAAACTCGGCACGGCGCGGATAATCAAAACCCAAGGTACTCAAAGCATCGGCAACGCGGAAGCTGCCTGTATTTTTGCCGTAGTTGGTTTCAATCCCGATAATCGCCACAATCAGCTCGGCAGGTACGCCATATTTGCGTGCCACATCATCGATAACGGCACGGTTGGCAACGTAAAATTGTTTGCCGCCGTTAAATTTTGACGCACCGGAGTTGCCTGTACGGAATTCATACCAAGGGCGCGAAGTTGACGGGCGGTACATGATATTGATGATATTGCCCTTGTAAACCACGCCATTGAAGAAGTTTTGCAACTCAGCTTCCGTAAACTGCTTTTTCGCCGCCTCGTAACGAATAAACTGGCGAACATTGGTGTTGGCATTAAAGCCGCTGCTGGCAACCGATTCCGCAGCAGAATCAAAAGCAGGACGCTGGTTTTTGCTTTGATTAATCGGCTCAACCGTTTTACCGGACTCAACGTTTGTTTTGGTTGTATTGCAAGCAACGAGCAGCAACGCGGTTGATATTGCAATAGAAGGGATAAGTTTTTTCATATCTGGATTTATAGTCACTAAGAAAGCAGTCTTGTTATGTAAAAAGGTCGTCTGAAAGATGGCAGGAATATAAATTCCGTTCCCTTTCAGACGACCTTTTAAGACTGTCTATTACTCGGCAGCTGCAACAACAGTAACAGTAATCGCAGCAACAGCGTCAGTGTGCAGAGCCACTTCAACTTCGTACTCGCCTACGGCTTTCAGAGGACCGTTAGGCAGGCGTACGTTGGATTTTGCAGCTTCAACACCTGAAGCAACAATCGCAGCAGCGATGTCGGCATTGGTAACAGAACCGAACAGACGACCGTCCACACCGGCTTTTTGAGCGATAGTGATGGTTTGACCGTCCAGTTTTTCTTGACGTGCTTTAGCATCAGCCAAGATTTCGGCTTGTTTGGCTTCCAATTCGGCACGGCGTGCTTCGAATTCTTTCATATTGGCTTCAGTAGCGCGTTTGGCTTTGCCGGCAGGAATCAGGAAGTTGCGGGCGTAACCGTTTTTTACGGTAACGATGTCGCCCAGGTTGCCCAAACCGCCGATTTTCTCTAACAGAATAATTTGCATGATTTAAACTCCAAAATTATTTGTGTTGATCGGTGTAAGGCAACAGAGCCAGGAAGCGTGCGCGTTTGACTGCAGTAGCCAATTGGCGTTGGTAATGCGCTTTGGTGCCGGTGATGCGGGCAGGGATGATTTTGCCGTTTTCAGAAATGAAGTCTTTCAGCAGATCAACTTGTTTGTAATCGACTTCTTGGATTTTTTCAGCCGTAAAGCGGCAGAATTTTCTACGTTTGAATGATTGACGAGCCATTGTCGTTTAACCTTTATATTCTTTAATGTTCTGTATGCGGAGTATCGGCCTTGGGAAGCGTTTGCTTCGCTGTGCGAGAAAGCCTTCTGCTTCAACCATCGTATCTTGCCGATACTGCCATTCTTCAGCCTGCTTACCTAAAATACGCGCGGGAATTTCAAAACTGACCAGGCATTTTTGCCCGTTTTCTTCCTGCCAAGATTCATGCTTTAACATAATATCCAAAACAGGGGTTCCTGCCGGCGTGTATCTCAAGGATTCAACCTTGTAAATCAAGGCGGTAAGCTTTGTAAGATTATCCAATCTTATTCGGCTGCTGCAACTTCTTCAGCCGCACCGTTCAGCAAGTTTTTTGCTTTTTCGCCGCCCAGCATAGGAGAGGCTTCGGTTACAGCATGTTTTGTTTTGATGGTCAGATGGCGCAGTACGGCATCGTTAAAGCGGAAAGCGGTTTCCAGCTCTTCAACTACTTCAGGAGTAGTTTCGATGTTCATCAAAACATAGTGTGCTTTGTGGATTTTGTTAATCGGGTAAGCCAGTTGACGGCGGCCCCAGTCTTCCAAGCGGTGGATTTTGCCGCCGGCTTCGGCAATCATGGTTTTGTAACGTTCAACCATAGCAGGCACTTGCTCGCTTTGATCAGGATGAACGATAAACACGATCTCATAATGACGCATGTTATCTCCTTATGGATGATTAAATACAGCCTTTTGCCATGCGAAAGCAAAAGGCAAGGTTGAAAGCGTCGGATTATAACTGAAATCCAAGTCTGCTACAAGCACACAATGCTTTCTGAAAACATTCTGTTTTCAGACGACCTCTGCTTTCACCCAATCGTCCTTATCTATACCGCCGTAACATTGCAGACAAAGTTCAACATCACCCCCCTGCCAAACACAGACAACAGCGCATCTATTAGACAACACCGCTGTCATCCCATGCCAATCCGAACATCCGCACACCTGTATTTCCTTTTTTCCATCTGCCGTAAATCGATAGCCAACCTTGCTCATATCTTCAGGAAAATTTAAATCAGCTGCCTTCAATAGTGCTTCTTTAATGCACCATAGCCGATAAAATTCTTCTCCATCCCAATCGACGGATGCCAAATATTCCTGTTCCCTATCAGTACATACCCATTCCGCCAATGCCTGAAAATCTCGGGGACGGATTTTCTCAACGTCCACACCGGCGGACAGATTATTCGGCGCACACAACACCGCAGCAATGCCGTGACTATGACTGAGCGAAAGGATTGGATGCTTTGCTTTTTGTTTCAGGGCGCGACTGACTTTCCAATCTATTCGTTCCGACAATCGTGGTGATTGGGCTATTCTCTGTCTATCATGCCGGCTTAAAGCGTCATCACAATAAGTTTCGGCAAGTAGCTCATCCCCAAGCAGGCAATACAGATGCTTCTTCATCAAACACCCAAACAAAATTTTCTAAAACTAAAACGAGCCGGCAGCATATACCCACCGGCTCATTTCAACACATTGTAAGCATTAAGCTACCATTTAAAGATAATACTGTCACATAACCTATCAGTGCGACGACTGCATGGAGATAAAAAACTTCCTGATGCTTTTAAGGGAATGTTTCATAATGACCTTTCCCAAAGGTGGTGGGAAATATATTCCGCCTACCTGTGATTTTTCGTATTTGATTTTGCCAGAGGCTTGTGTTCATCCGAAGTGCAGGCTGCTTTCTACGCTGCAAAAACCTTCCGCACGGAAAATATCAAGATTGTCAGACAATCTAATTGGCGCAAACGGAGATTTGATGCAGCGGGGTTATTGGGATTCCGTGTCGCAGGTTGCCTAAAAAGGCTGTTACAACTCATAGTCCCGTTTCATGCACTCCAACCCCTCTTCATTGAACAGGCAAATGCACAACGCCTGACAACCATATTCGCTCCAGCCGTTTTGCGCTTCAAAATCCAATAATGCTTGCGACAAGGCTTTGTCATCGCCTTTCGTGCCGCCAAACGCGGCTTGAAGTGTTTCGGTGGAAACCGGTTTGGGCATACCGACAAGCATGACACCGCCGTTTTCCACCGAATCCAGCGGCGCAGATAACGGTAGCGAAAAATAAATTTTCCCTGCCCAATCCTGCAAAACAAGCCTGTTTCCCCGCGCGGCAAAAAATGCGTCCGTACCCTGCAAATACCACACATTTTCATATTCGCTATCAAACGCATAACCGGCAAATGCCCGATAAAATTCGTCAAAAAAATTGTCTTTGTCGTTATCAAACAGGATGAATGAATCAGGCGAAACGGATAACAGATAAGGATATTCCACAGGCAAACGCTCCATTCGGATTGGAATCACCATAGCAGTTAGACCAAATTACAGCCAAACCATAATTTGGTCCTCACCTATTTTTTAATGCAAGCTTCCTTTCAAAACCACTCGGCTGTTCCAAGTGGCAACATGGCACTCATACTCATCGCCGCCAACGGTTTTTTTGTCAAAGTAGCTGACTAAGTGTACGGATTTCGCGCTTTTCTCTACCGCAGTGCTTTGGAAACGCTTAACAGTGCTCAAGAAAGCGCGTTGGCAGGACTCTTCCGGACTTTTACCGACCATATTGGCGATTTGACGGGATACCAAAGTTTTATTACCTGTGCTGCCGTAAGAAACTTTAATATTAGGATTCAGAACAGATTTGGCTTCATCGGAATTCAATGCAACACTTGCTTTACACATATAAATATCATTTTTTCCCTTGCCATTCACTTTACGTCCTTCACCCGCACTACGGCATGCGCCTGAAGCTTTAGCATGTTGCTCATGAGACGAAGCAGAGCCTGAAGCTCCGGCAGAAGATTGTGATTGGTTATTGGCACATGCAGAAATAGCCAATACTGAAGACAAGACAATTAGATAAGAAAAACGGCGCATTTCAATTACTCCCGAAAGTAGTTTGTAAACAAAGATTACGATTTGTTATTGTAATGCATTGCTGATTATCTGATAAGAGATAAATCATCCCTCTTTTACAAAAAAACATCCATGTTACGCCACTTCAATTTTCACAAAGCAAGTTGCATAAATTCCTCTTTCAGACGACCCCATAATCCTCAGTACACATAAAATCATCTGAAAAATAGACAAACTTTATCATCAACCGTTAGACTGCCCAAATTATGTTACGGATACACTCATGAATATCTTAATTTCCAACGATGACGGCTACCTAGCCCCCGGCATTGCTATTTTGGCACGCGTTGCAGCAGAATTTGCCAATGTCCGCGTAGTCGCACCCGAACGCGACCGCAGCGGCGTCAGCAATTCTTTAACACTTGACCGCCCACTGCAAATAAAAGAAGCCTCGAACGGTTTTTACTATGTCAGCGGAACACCGACCGACTGCATCCATGTCGGGCAACACGCCCTACCCGATTTCAAACCCGATTTGGTTTTATCCGGAATAAACAATGGCGCCAACATGGGGGACGACACCCTCTACTCAGGTACAGTCGCCGCAGCAACCGAAGCCTATCTGATGGGCATTCCCGCCATCGCTTTTTCATTGAATGATTCACGCGGCCGCTACTGGAAAACCGCTGAAAAATCCGTTTGGATGTTGCTAGAATATTTGTTAAAAAATCCTCCTAAAGAGCCTATCTTGTGGAATATCAATATCCCCGCAGTCATGTCTGAAGACATACAGGGCATTAAAATTACGCGATTGGGCAGAAGACACCACGAGCAAAGTATCGTCCCCATGCACAATCCGCGCGGAGAACCGATTTACTGGATAGGACCGGTCGGCAACATTTCCGACCAAGAGGAAGGCACTGACTTTGGAGAGTGCGAAGCAGGATTCATCACCATCACCCCCCTGCAAATCGACCTGACAGCCTACAACCAACTCCAAAACGTCAGCGAGTTTTGGCAAGGCATAAAAACCTCAAACACATAACCTTTTCAGACGACCCACTTCTGATATAGTGGATTAACTTTAAATCAGGACAAGGCGACGAAGCCACAGACAGTACAGATAGTACGGAACCG
>JUNU01000079.1 GCA_001067655.1 Neisseria lactamica | reverse complement strand
ACTGTCTGCGGCTTCGTCGCCTTGTCCTGATTTAAATTTAATCCACTATACATCTGAATGTTTCCCTGCCCAAGGTCGTCTGAAAACGATTTCAGACGACCTTTTATTGATACAAATCTAAAAAAACTATTTGCATCACACATGAACTTTAACCAAACAACGCCCCGCACCCAAGCCCAAAGCGAGCGTTTGATTCCGACGCCGAAGCCGCGCCATCCCCCTTTTTGCCCTCGGTTTTACCGCCCGTCCCGATTCCCGTTTGCCCGCCGCACACAGGATAACGATAAAACTGAAACAAACAATGAGTGTTATAATAAGTAAACCGACACACCCGACAGGTCGTCTGAAAAGGAGTAATCAACATGCCCCGACGCGTCTTTATCGTACACGGTTTTGAAGGCAATCCGCACGGCAACTGGTTTGACTGGCTCTCGGCACAAGTCCGCGCCGCAGGCTTCCAAGCCGACTCGCTGGCGATGCCCAATCCCGAACGGCCGACGGTTTCCTCGTGGCAGTTTGCCCTTGACCAATTCATCGGCAAACCCGACGAAAACACCTTTCTAGTCGGACACAGCCTCGGCTGCATCACCCTTCTGCACTTCCTCAGCCGCCAACAACCCGAAAAAATCGGCGGTTTGGTACTGGCGGCAGGATTCACCGAACCCCTGCCCCCGCTGCCCGCCCTCGACGGCTACATCAAAGGCGCCGCGCCCGAGTTCGACCTCCTGCGCAAAATCCAAATGCCCAAATACTGCATCGTCTCCGACGACGACACCCACGTCCCGCCCGAATTGACCTTGAGTATGGCGGAAAAACTCAAAAGCCCCGTCACCCACATCGCCCAAGGCGGACACCTGATGGCATCCGACGGCTTTACAGAACTGCCGCAGGCTTGGGAAGCCTTAAAACCGATGTTGGAAGCCAAAATCTGACCCGAACGAATCAAACAGCCCGTCCGTACAAATCACACATCCTTGCTCCCAAACACGAACCCAATAAAATCAAAACCATAAAACCAAATACAACCCATCTCCCGATTCAAATAGCAAACGACTTTTTTCAGACGACCCGCTTGACTTTGCCTCTTGAGGGTTTACAGTACGGTCTTGGATATTTTCTACAATCTAGGATGAAATCCTACAAGCATTTGTGTTTCGACATTTGGGCGTATCGTTTGCGTTGAAGTGTTGCGGCGGTTTGTCGGATTTCACGATATTTGCCCACAGAAAGGAAACCCTATGGAAACCCTCACGCTTCATATCGACGGGATGACTTGCGGCGGTTGCGTCAAAAGTGTTACCCGCATTTTGACCGGCATCGACGGCGTAGCCAAAGCCGAAGTCAGCTTGGAAAACAAAAATGCCGTTATTGAATTCGATCCGGCAAAAACCAATGCGGCGGTGTTGATTGACGCTGTGGAAGACGGCGGATACGACGCGGTTTTGTGATTGCTTGCGAAAAGGTCGTCTGAAAACGAATGATTCAGTTCTATATGAACCGGAATCCGTTTTCAGACGACCTTTTTTTACGTTTTCGCCGGATATAGTGGATTAAATTTAAATCAGGACAAGGCGAGGTAACGCCGTACTGGTTTA